>JAJUJY010000026.1 GCA_029265085.1 Chloroflexota bacterium | reverse complement strand
TCGTGTGCGGGCTTTTGTTCATTTTTTGGAAGATGCCCCAGCCCCCATTTTTGCCTGCTCGATCCGCCAACCAGACGGCGAAATGGCTTACGACTTTACAACGCACTGGGCCAAACTGGAGGTACCTGATTTTCAAGCCGGAATCCGTGCAGAAATTGAATTTGAAATCAACCTCCACCTGGTTCAAGGAACCTATCAGCTAGGTCTCAACCTGGCCTACCAGGACCTCTCCCGGTACTACGACCGGAATGACCGGATTTTAGACTTCGCAGTAAGTTCCCCTGACGGAGCACGGGGAGTCGCTGATTTACAGGCAAACTTCCGTGTGGTTAAAGTGAAACAAACCGGTAGTGCATAAATAATTGGTGAAATATATGGTGACTGGTACCTTTTCTACCCATACAAAAACCTTAAGCACGCTCATCCTGATCGTGATATTTCTAATGGGAGCAGGACTGGTCATTCTTTCCACCCGTTGGGGCATCGGACTCTCACCTGATTCGGTAGTTTATCTGGGAACTGCCATTAACCTGCAGGCTGGCAAAGGGTTAACCGTACCATTTGGCAGCCAGATGGGAGAAATGCTGGCACATTATCCACCGCTCTATTCAATGCTCCTGGCAGCTTTGGGTGAACCTTTTCAGAGCGCTCGCTGGCTGGGTGCAATCTTATGGGTTGGCAATGTCCTGGTGTTTTGGATTGGACTCCACAAAATCACGTGGTTCCCTGTTTGGCTGTCACTGGTCGTTGGATTGGTGCCCATGCTGGTATCACGGGTATTGCTGACCATCCATGTTATGGCGTATTCTGAACCTTTATTCCTCTTGAGCGGATTTACGGGATTATTATTGTTTACGATTGGGTTGGAACGGTCTCGTCCAGATGTACTGGTTTTGTCCGGGGCATTGATGGGACTCTCCACCCTTACACGCTTCAGTGGATTAGCATTCCTCGGAACAGCTTTTCTGGTGATCCTCATCGTTCGATCAAAATGGCCACAAAAAATAAACCAGTTCCTCGCGGTAGGCTTTCCGGGGCTGCTGCCTATTTCAGTATGGTTCCTGGTATTGGGTTTTATCACCGGAGACTCAGCCCGAAATATCGGTTTGCATTTACCCGGCCTCGAACAACTGCGCCAGGCTGCCGATACAATCACTACGTGGTTCTTCGTCCCTGTTGCAGCCCCATTCCTGCTAAAAATCATTGTGATCCTGCTGGTAGTGGGAATGACTTTTGGATTATTCCTTTGGAAAAAGCTGCCAGGCGAACGCACCCCATTGTATGTGCAAGTGCTGGGATTATTTATGATCAGTTATCTTGCATTTATCTCGCTGGCCTTTTCCCTGGTTGATGCGAATATTCCGATGGATGATCGCATTCTGTCACCGATTTACCTGGCTGGATTTAGTCTGATTTTAGCGGGTATCAGCCGGTGCTACCTGCTTGCTGGAGTTAGCCAGAAAAAAATCAGTCTGGTACTCATTGGTTTGATCATAATCTACACAGTCGCTGCGGTCCGCTCGAATGCTGGCCTGATTCAGGCTTCCTACCAAAAAGGGATTGGTTTTCATAACGCAACCTGGCGAGAATCAGCCACCTTGCTTGCCTTAACCCAGCTGCCTGAAGACCAAATCATTTACACCAATTCACCAGAAGCCGTGTACAGTTTAACTCGCATCGCTGCCTACAGCGTCCCTAAGAAAATTGAACTCATGGATCGTCTTCCCAACCCTGCATATCAAACCGAGTTAGCAGAGATGCAGAAACGCATCACGAATCAACAAGGCTTCGTTGTGTTGTTCGATCAGGTTCAGGGCATCAGTTTACCCAAATCAGATGAATTGCAAAAGAGTCTGAACCTGCAAATATTCCTGGACACCCCAGACGGTGTTATTTTTTATCTACCCGGGAGCTGATCAAATGAACCGAGTGAGTGTGATTATTCCCGCCTATAATCAGGCACATTTTTTAGGAAAAGCCATCCAAAGTGTGTTCAATCAGACATATCCCGATTTTGAAATCATCGTAGTTGATGATGGATCAACCGATCACACTGCGGAAATCATTCGGCAGTTTAGTGATCCGCGGTTGCAATATATTCGTCAGGAAAATAAAGGATTGTCTGGGGCTCGTAATACCGGAATCCGTGCCGCAAAAGGAGAATATCTCAGCTACCTGGACTCGGATGACCAATTCCTGCCAGAAAAGCTTACCCGATTGGTTGAAGTACTTGACCAGAATCCCAAAATCGGCTTTGTTGCTGGCCAGGCTGTTCTGATTGACCAGGATGATCAACCGATTCCGCGCCAATTTATCAACCGGCTGCCAGAAGAAAATAAACGTCTCCTGCTTGGAAACCCGCTGCATGTAGGAAGTGTACTGCTGCGCCGGAGCTGCCAGGAACGCGTGGGATTCTTTGACGAAAACCTCCGCTCTTATGAAGATTGGGACATGTGGATCCGGTTAGCCTTATCTGGCTGTCCAATGAAAATGGTCAACCGGCCAGTTTCCCTGTACCGTTTCCACCTGGGACAAATGACTAGAAACGGAGCGCAAATGACCACAGCCTCTTTGGCTGTCTTGAAAAAAGTATTTGCAAACCCAGGCTTGCCCGAAGGTTGGCGGTCGCTTCATGATGAAGCCTATTCAAACGCTTATTTACGCGCCGCTGCTCATTCCTACCTTGCAAAAGATTATGAAGCGGGACAATCAAACTTGATGCAGGCGGTGAAGCTAAACCCGGTCTTGGTCAGCAACCAGGCACAATTATTGGCCGACAAATTAACAGGCATGTCGGAACTGCCCAAAACCAATGATCCGCTATTATTTCTAGAAAATATCTACAATCATCTTCCCGATGCACTTTCCATTCTAAAAAAGCGCAGCCGCTCAGACCTGAGCAGCGCAGCCATGAAAATAGCTTTTGAATCCTTCCAACGCAACGACTACGCCACAGCCCGGCAGGCTGTCTTACGTGCGATTCGTTACCAACCCGCCTGGGTTGGCAACCGCGGGGCAATTTCCATCTTGGTGAAAAGTTTATTTAAAGCCCCAGTATCGGTAAGCCTAATTGGAAAATTATTTTAGCCGCATCTACGAATTTTGTATCAGGATAAATCATGCCAGGAATTTTTGGAACGATCCAACCTCGACTTAATCAAGACCAGGTTAATCACCGTTTAGCGGGTATGGCAAGCGCTTTAGAAACCGAAGAGCGTTTCTCCAGTGATTTTTATACCGAAAATGGGTTTGGCTTTGGCAGAATCAGTTTAAAAATTCTTAACCCGGAAAGTCAACCCGTTTGGACAGATGATCAGTCGGTTGGGATCGTTCTGGAAGGCGAGGTTTATAATGCAGATATTTTACGAGGATTCCTGCAAGGCAAAGGCCGGGTGCTTCGCTCCAACAATACGGCTGAACTTCTCTTGCAGTTGTACCTGGAAGATGGTGATACATTTGCTGCCCAAATCAATGGTGCGTTTATCGCAGCCATTTGGGATCAACGTTCGCAAAAGCTTCTCATTACCAATGACCGCCTGGGACTTTTCCCCTTATATTATGCTCAATTCGCGCAAGGATTTATTTTTAGCTCCGGTGTGCGTGCGCTGTTGGCAGATCCGGCAGTCTCTCGCGAAGTAGATCGGGTAGCATTAGCCGAATTTTTGACCTTTGATCACCTGCTGCAACACCGTACGCTGCTGCAAAGTGTTCAACTTTTGCCGCAGGCAGCCGTGTTGATCTATCAAAATCATACTCTTTCGATCCAACCCTATTATCGATTTGAGCAGCCGGACACCTATCCCATGCGTCCGGAAGCGGAATATATGGACGAATTCATCGAGGCGATTCGTTTGGCAGTCCACCGGCAAAACAGCGACAATTTAACAGCCGGGTTGATGCTCAGCGGCGGCTTAGATTCGCGGATGCTGCTGGCCGTTTTCGGTGAACAAAGCAGTATCAAACCGCTCCATACCTTCACCTGGTCGATCCCTGGTTCAGACGATGCCCGCTCCGCAAATGAAGCAGCCAGCTTATACCCAAACATTCAACATCATTTTTTTGAATTAAAGCCGGATTGGCTGCTGCACCTAGGCGAAGAAGGTGTACGCAGAACCGATGGGATGGGAAACATTGTCAATTTACATGCCCTGGCAAACATGAAAGAAGAATCCCAATTTGCCCAGGTCATTCATAAGGGATTTATGGGAGATGCCATTATGGGGTTTGGAATCCGCCCGCGCTTCTGGGCTGACTATGATGACACAACCCGGTCTGAAGTACACCTTGAAGCCTATCGCGATTACAATGTCCTAACGTTTGACCTTCCCGAACACCCATCGCTGTTTACTGAAGACTTCCAACGCCAGGCAGGCAGCGGATTGATGGATGATTTTAAAGCCGGATTTCAAGCCTCAGGATCCCGCCAACTGGCCAACCAGCGTATTTATTTTGACCTGACCCAGCGCGTTCCCCGCATGACTTTAAACGGTGTCGAAATGGTACGCAGCCGGTCTGTTGCCAGAGTACCTTTTGGTGATAACGACTTTGTTGAATTTGCATTAACGGTCCCACCCTGGCTGCGCTATGAGCGCGACTTGATGACCCGCGCATTTATCCAGGCCTACCCAAAACTTGCACGGGTTCCCCTGGCCCGCACCGGCCTTCCGATGGTTTCCTGCGGCCGCGAGATTTTGCTGCGCAACTGGCATTTCCTGCGCTGGCATTTGCAGCGAATGGGGCTCAGCAGCCTGACAGGACCAACCCAACGGCCGTATAAAGATTACACATCCTGGTTTCGAGGTGTTTTACGCCCCTGGGTTGAACAGACCCTGTTGAATGACCGCTCTTTAGAACGAGGCTACTTTAAACCGGAACGAATTCGCCAGATTGTGGCGGATCACATGGCCGGAAAAAGCCAGACAGTGCGCATTGGGGCGTTAATGTCGATTGAAATCTGGCACCGCCTGTTTTTGGATTAGATTACAGGAAGGACAGCGAACGTCCATGTTTTGGATTATGGTATGATTGAAACAAACTTTCCTATAAAATTGACAAACCAAATCATAATCCACCTGGTCTTTGGATCAGAGCTGATCCAATACTCACCAAATCAAATCACGGAGTAACCATGAAAGTTGGCGTAGCGATCAAAGAAACATGGGCATTTTTTAATGAGGTTTACGATGAGATCAACCAGCATCATCAGGTGAGTCAATTTCAAACCCACAAGATCGAGTCGCCATTTTTTCAAGAGCGCATCAATCGGGCAATTTTTCGCCGGGATATGCAAACCTTTTTAAAATCAAACGATGTCGCGTTCTTTGAATGGTCAAGCGACCTGTTGGCCTCTGCAACCCGCTTTCCTAAGACCTGCGGCATCATCACCCGCTTGCACCGTTACGAAATGTACCAGTGGGTGGAAAAGATTCACTGGGAAAAAGTGGACAAGATCATCCTGGTGAGCCAGGCCAAACAACGAGAGTTTAACCGCCGGTTCCCTTTGTTCGCCGATCGAACAGTGGTTATTCCCGAATCAATTTCACTGGGAAAATTCTCGCCCGCTGAAAAACCATTTACAAAAGACATCGGTATCTTGTGCCACCTGACACCGCGCAAACGAGTGTACGAATTAATACTCGCCTTCACCCAATCCGGGTTGGAATGGGAAGGATACCGCCTGCATATCGGCGGAGGGAAGCACCCCCGCTTTGGTGATTATTATGAGGCCATGCAGCGCCTGGTAGAACGTCTTGGACTGCAAGAAAAAGTGATTTTTTATGGTAATGTGGAAGATCCAGCCGCCTGGTATCGTAATATTGATATTTTTATTTCCAATAGTTACTCTGAAGGACTGCAGGTCTCTCCGATGGAAGCAATCGCCTCAGGCTGTTACTGCCTGTCACATGAATGGGACGGTGCAGACGAACTGCTCGGACCTGAAGCGCTTTACACCACCGACAATGAATTGGCAGAACACATTCGTGCTTATGCAAATATGGAAGAAAAAGAACGGAAAATCGCACGATATAAACAACGCGAACGGGTAACCCAAAATTTTAATTCCACCAAAATCAAGGTTCAAATTCGTGAGCTGGTAGAGCAAGTTGGCGAAAAATACAAACAAGGAATTCCAACTTGAAAATTGCCTACCTGATCCAATTCTCGCCTGAATTGCGCCGCCCCCCATTTGACGGCCCGGCAAATCATGTCCGGGATGTTTTTCAGGAGTGGGTACGCCAGGGTCACCAGGTAATCCTGTTAGCAGGCTGGGATGGTCAGGTATGGACAACCACCGACTTAATCAATTTTAATCTGCTAGACGATCCAACCAGCCGGGAGCCAGCTCATTGGGTGGAACGCGGGATTCGCCGCATCCAACGCGAACTACGCCTACCCTACCTGGCCTATTTTGAGAGCCGTCGATTCGCAAAAACTTGCCTGCCTTTTATAAATGATTGCGATGTCATTTTTGAACGCATGAGCTGGATGGGCAGCGGCGGCGTGATGGCATCAGCAATGACTGGTAAACCGCTGGTGATGGAATTTAACGGCGACCCGCTCTTTGATTTGGACAGCAAGAAAATCTCCCCCCAAGGATTGCAACGCAGCGTTTCCATTCAAATTATGCAGCAGGTGCTGCGGCGGTCACATGCAATTATCGCCACTGGGAATGGATGGCGTGACAATGTAATTCAACAATGGAAGGCCGATCCACACAAGGTAACGGTGATTGAAAACGGCAGCGCCTTAGTGGACATGTTATCGCGCGATCAATTGCACACATTTCAACCCCCCACTCTAAACTCATCCATTAATATTGTCTTTTTGGGCGGTTTTTATGCATGGCACGGTGTATTAATTGCCATTCTGGCATTTAAACGGGCCATTGACGCAGGGATTCCTGCCCGGATGACCATGATTGGCAGCGGCCCTGCCTGGGACGAAGCACAACAAACCACCCAGCAATTGGGGCTATCCGGTCGCGTTGAATTTACCGGAGCGCTTGCACCGGAAGCCTTTGCCCCGCTGCTTGCCCAGGCGGAAATCGGTTTATCACCCTATTGTGGGCGAAAGGAATATTCCGGTTTGAAATTATTTGATTATAAAGCTGCCGGTTTAGCCGTGATCGCCTCCGGTGAAAATGGACAGCCCGCAGTCTTAGAGCACCAAAAAACCGGTTGGATCGTCCCTCCCTGCGAGGAAGAAGCCCTGGCGGATGCCATGATAACCTTGTGCAAGGAGACTGAGCTGCGCCGCAGGTTGGGGCAGCAAGCCCGCATCGAAGCGGAAGCCATCCACAGTTGGGACCACACCGCCCGTGAGATCATCCAAATATTTGACCAGCTGTGTGCTCTGAACGCCCCTGAACCCAGGGCTGAGAAGGGGAAACGATGACACCCGCATTGGTCAGCGTGATGATGCCAGCTTATAATGCGCAGGCATATATTGGTGCAGCCATTGAAAGTGTGCAAAAACAAACCTACCCGCATTGGGAACTGGTTGTCATTAATGACGGTTCAACAGACCAGACCCGCAGCATACTGGAAACCCTGGATGATCCGCGAATCCGCATTGTACATCAGGAAAATGCGGGGGAAGCGGCCGCGCGCAACCATGCGCTTGAACTGATTCAGGGAGAATACCTGGCTTTTTTGGATTCAGACGACCAATACATGCCGGAATTTTTAGAGCAAATGGTGCAGGTATTGCAAGAAAATCCCACATTGGATGGGGTTTACACCGATGGGATTTATATTGACCAGGACGGGCAGGAAATGAACACGCTGTCCTCAACCCGGCGCGGGCCATTTACTGGTAATCTATGCGAAGCGCTGGTGCGAGCTTCCGATGTGTTTGGCCCCCCAATCTGTGTGATAATCCGCCGTTCTGCTCTGCTGGAAATGCACAGCCAATTTGATACCCGCATTGTGATTGGCCCAGATTGGGATTTCTTCATCCATTTTTGCGAAACTACCCAATTTACCTACCTGGATCGTGTACTTTGCCGCTATCGTGTCCACCAGTCCAATATTACCCTCACCACAGGCTCTGCTAAGCGGCGCGAATCACTGGCTATTTGCCGTGAAAAGGCCATTCAACTTGCCAGCTTCCCGCGATTTTCATTAGCAACACGGGAATATGTATTTTATGATTTGCTGGTTAATTTACTCACAGGCCAACCAGGCCGGCAAAACCAAATCACGACCTGGGCGCAGTTTCAAGAACTCCCACCGGCTGTCCAATCCCGCCTGTTTCGGTTAATGGCCAGCCAGTCGCTTCGAGATACGATCAACAATGCACCGATCCAGTCCTGGTTAGACCGTGCAGTTCAATGCAACCCATCCGACCCAAAGAGTCGAATGCTGGCAGCAGCTTATCGGGTATTTCCCACAGCTTGCCGGACATTCTTAATATTCCGTTCAAAAAACGCTCAACAGCCGAAAAGTACCTCACCCTTCAAGATTTAACCTGTTTTTTGGGGGTATTTATTCGTATTTTATTAGAATCAGTTGAATGTTTTTTTATTTACAATTATGATTTATTTGATCAAAATAGACTATTTTTATTATTGTTGAGCCAACACCCCGAAAGGAGTATCTCTCGCATGAAAACTCAAGTAGATTATCTAATCATCGGCGCCGGTCCCGCCGGTTTGCAATTGGCGTATTACCTCGAGAAGAATAACCGCGATTACTTGATCTTAGAACGCGGCAGCAGCCCCGGTACATTCTTTAAAACTTTTCCCCGCCATCGCATGCTGATTTCGATTAACAAAGTGAATACTGGTAAAACCAATCCGGACGTCCGCATGCGCTATGACTGGAATTCGCTGCTTTGCGATAACGAAGATTTACGCTTTGTTCATTACAGCGACAAGTATTTCCCCTCTCCTGATGATTTGCTGCGCTATATGGCTGATTTTGCCGGATATTACCGGTTAAAAATCCGCTACCAGACCAATGTTTCCCGTGTACAACGAGATGATCAAAATTTTGTCGTCACCGATTCGGAAAACAATCAGTACACAGCCAAGCGCCTTATTGTAGCCACCGGAGTTTCCAAACAAAACATTCCCAATATTCCCGGCATTGAATTAATCGACACCTATGGAGAACACTCTCTCAATTTGGAAGAGTACAAGAACAAACGGGTTTTGATCATTGGAAAAGGCAACTCCGCCTTTGAAACCGCAGAATATCTGACCGGTTCCGCCGCTGTGATCCACATGTTAAGCCCGCATTCCATAAAATTTGCCTGGGATACACACTTTGTTGGCAACCTGCGGGCCGTCAATAATAATTTTTTGGACACGTACCAGTTGAAATCCCAAAATGCTGTCATTGACGCTACGCTCGACTGGGTTGAGAAAAAGGGCGATCATTATTTGACTCATTTCTCCTACAGTCACGCAATGGGGCAGACCCGCGTTAACGAATATGACAAAATCATTGCCTGCACTGGCTTCCGCTTTGATGCATCGATTTTTGATGAAAACTGCCGTCCGGAATTGATGATCAATGATCGTTTCCCTGCCCAAACCACCGAATGGGAATCGGCAAATGTCAAAAATCTCTACTTTGCGGGAACCATCATGCAAGCCTGTGATTATCGCAGAACGATGTCAGGCTTTATTCACGGTTTTCGCCACAATGTGTATGCCTTAAGCCAGATACTGGAAAACAAATACCATGGAAAACAGTACCAGGCAAAAATAATTTCAGCAGATCCAGAATCGGTCTTGCAGCATATGCTGGACCGGGCAAACCATGCCACAGGCATTTTCTTACAACCCAGCTTCCTCAGCGAAGTGGTTGTGATCAATTCAGATGGTACCGCATCCTGTTATTCCGATCTGCGGAAGGACAATCTGCACAACACCTTCTTGAAAGATAAAGAACATTATTACACCCTTACGCTGGAATACGGCAATTCACACGGCGCTACCTTTAGCACCGAACGCGATCCAGACCCAATGAAAGGAAACGAAGCATTTTACCTGCATCCAATTATTCGCCGATTTAACCGCATGGAAAAAGTAACAGAGCATCATATACAAGATGATCTGGAAAATGAGTGGGTATTGGATGTGTACATCAAACCCGCCCGTGAATTTTTCAACCAGCAGTTAAGCGGTAATCAGGATATGGCCATTGATTCTGCTGAAAAGGCAGTTCAATTGTCTCAGGATTAAGAGCTGCGGTGAAAATCGCCATTTTCCACAATCTTCCCTCTGGCGGGGCTAAACGGACCCTGGTTGAGTTTACACGGCGGTTGTCCGGTAAACACCACCTTTCTGTTTATACCCTTTCCAGCGCCAATCATGAATTTGGCGATATTCGCCCCTGGGTTAATGAACATCATGTCTATGAATTTAATCCTTCCCGCCTGTTAAAATCGCCCTTTGGCCGGTTTAATCAACTGATTCGGGCTGGAGATTTGCAGCGATTACGCACTCTTTACCGCAAGATTGCCCAAACCATCGATGCCAACCAGTTTGACCTTGTTTTTGTAGAGCCGTGCCAGTTTGAAAATTCCCCATCCGTTCTGCGGTATTTGCGCCGCACACCAAGCGTTTTTTATTGTCACGAGCCGCTGCGGCTGTTATATGAAGCCATGCCTCCCCGGCCATACAACCGGCAGGATGCGTCTTACCGGCAATGGATCGACAAAATCGATCCATTCCTGAGGTATTACCGCTGGCTGCTGCGCAAAACAGACCAGGAAAATATTCGCAAAGCCAATTTGGTCCTGGTCAATTCAGAAAATATTCGTAAGGCAGTTAAAGCAATTTACCAGGTAGATGCGCAAATCAATTATCTAGGTGTGGATGCGGAATTTTTCCGTCCGCTTGGATTATCCAAAGAGAAATTTGTAATTTCCGTTGGGTCACTGACCCCATTAAAGGGCTTTGATTTTATCCTGCGTGCATTGGGATTAATTCCAGCAAGCGAACGCCCTGGCCTGTGGATTGCCAGCAACTTTGAAAACTCGCCAGAACGCGGCTATTTGCAGGATCTTGCGCAAAATCTGGGAATTGATTTGCACTTAAAAAACGGCATTCCCGACCAAACCCTGGTGGAACTGTATAACCGCGCATCGGCAACCGTATATGCTCCCGTGCGCGAACCCTTTGGATTGGTCGCATTGGAATCAATGGCCTGCGGAACACCAGTAATCGGTGTGCGGGAAGGCGGCCTGGTTGAATCGGTAATTGATCAAGTGACTGGCATGTTGGTCGAACGGGAAGAATCTTTGTTTTCAAGAGCGATTCAAGAAGTGACTGCCAATCTCGATTTAGCCAATAATTACGGCCGCCAGGGACGGGACCTGGTTCTCAAACAATGGACCTGGGAAAATGCCACCCAACATCTGGAAGACCATTTCCAGACCTGTCTGCAGGCAGCTTAGTTTGTGATGGATTGACTTTGAAAGGAGAAGCGGCAAATGGATTTTTCTTGGTCAGATGAGCAAATCAAATTTAAAAAATCGGTTATTGAGTTTGCCCAAAACAATCTCAATGATGGATTTATCGAGCGAGACCGCCTGGGCCGTTTCTCTCGCGAAAACTGGCGCAAGTGCGCTGAGTTTGGCATCCTTGGATTGCCTATGCCCAAACAGTATGGTGGTGCCGAAAAAGGTATTCTGGACACGCTGTTGGCTATGGAAGGGTTGGGATACGGCAGCCGTGATAATGCACTGATTTTTGGTATGAACGCCCAGTTGTGGAGTGTTCAGATGCCTATCGTCAGCCACGGCACAGCACAGCAAAAAGAAAAATATCTTCCAGCCATGATCCGCGGCGACCTGATCGGCGCACACGCGATGTCTGAACCGACCTCTGGGTCAGACGCTTACAGCCTCAAGACCATTGCCATAAAGCAAGACAGCGGCTACCTGCTAAACGGTTCGAAAACGTATATCACCAGCGGACCAGTCGCTGATTTCTACGTTGTTTTTGCAAGCGTTGCCCCAGAAAAAGGCATGTGGGGCGTTACCGCTTTCGTAATTGACCGCGGGACTCCCGGGTTAGAAATCAGCCCTGTGATTGACAAAATGGGCTTGCGAACAATTCCGATGGGGGCGCTGGAATTAAAGGATGTTTTTGTCCCGGCGGAAAACCGCCTGGGACCGGAAGGCGCAGGAGCACAGCTTTTCACCGGATCCATGGAGTGGGAGCGCAGCTGCATCCTGGCCAGCAATTTAGGTGCAATGGAATACCAGCTTGAGCAAAGTGTTCAATTTGCGCGCGAACGCAAACAATTTAATCAATCGATCAGCAAATTTCAATCGGTTTCAAACCGGGTTGTAGAAATGAAGGTCCGCCTGGAAACTGCACGGTTGATGATTTACAAAGTAGCCTGGCTAAAAAGCCAGGGCAAAAATGCGACCATGGATGCTGCAATTGCCAAATTGTATCTCAGTGAGGCATTTGTTGAATCCAGTCTGGATGCCATTCGGATTCACGGAGCAAAGGGATATCTAACGGAACCCGGTATCGAACATGATTTGCGTGATTCTATTGGCGGGGTAATCTACTCCGGTACATCAGACATCCAACGCAATATCATCGCGCGCCTGATGGGGTTGTAGGAGGATTGGTATGAAACAGCGGTTCTTAATCCATCAGCCTGTTGCTGCCTGGGCTGCCCAAACCCCAGATCATCCAGCTGTGCGTTTCTCAAAGCAACAGCTTTCTTACCAGGAGCTTTTTCAGCAGGCGAACCAGTTAGCCCGCACCTTGATTGCGGCCGGCGTCCGCCGCGGCGATCGGGTTGGGATCTACATGAATAAAAACATCAACTCCGCTGTGGCAATCTACGGAATCCTGACCGCCGGGGCAGCCTACGTTCCATTAGATCCATTTGCGCCGGTAGCGAGAATAAATTTTGTCATCAACGATTGCGGCATCCGCTGGTTAATCACCCAACCGGGCAAGGTCGATTCGCTAAAAGAAATTTTGGCAGAAACAACAGTGGAAACGCTTATTGGGCTGCCAGCCAACACAGACTTGCCTGCAAAGTGCATTGATTGGTCTGAACTTGCCCAGGTGGATGCTTCCTATCCTCAAGAGGCTGAACCTACGGAACAGGATCTTGCCTATATTCTCTACACCTCGGGATCAACCGGTACGCCCAAAGGGATTATGCACACGCACCGTTCCGGTTTGAGCTTTGCAGAATGGGCTGCCGATGTTTACGGGCTGCAGCAAGAAGACCGTTTGAGCAATCATGCGCCTCTGCATTTTGACCTCTCTACTTTTGATTTTTTTGCTGGGGCGGTGGCCGGGGCAACGACCTGCATCATTTCTGAAGCGCTAACCAAGCTTCCTGCCAGTCTTTCAAAATGGGTAGCGGAGGAACGCATCTCGGTCTGGTATTCGGTTCCTTTTGCACTGATGCAATTAATGGAGCATGGCGGGCTGGCAAACAAAGATTTATCAGCCTTGCGCTGGATTTTATTCGCCGGTGAACCATTCCCAACCAAACACCTGCGAGACTTGATGAAAATGCTGCCCAGTGTACTTTTCAGCAACCTGTACGGACCGACTGAAACCAATGTCTGCACTTATTATCACGTTCCACAATTGGCTGAAGATAATGACGAACCGATATCCATTGGGAAAGCCTGCGCGAATGTTGAAGATTTGGTCGTTGATCTGGACGGCAATCCGGTTGCGCCAGGTGAAATTGGCGAATTATTGATTCGCGGTCCGATTGTGATGCGCGGCTACTGGGGTCGGTCAGAGCTATCCAATAAAGGATTTTTCCGGCGGCAAATTTTTGGTTACTGCGAGGATATTTTTTACCGCACCGGTGATCTTGTGCAAAAAATGGACGACGGTAATTATAAATTCCTCGGCCGCAAAGACCGCCAGATAAAGACTCGCGGTTACCGGGTGGAGCTAGACGAAATCGAAACCGCCTTATTAGCTCATTCAGAGGTTGAAGAAGCCGCTGTTTATCCGGTGCCCGATAATCAGGGCAGCAATCTGATTGAAGCAGCAGTGATTTTAAAACCAGCTTCTACAATCAATGATCACGATTTAATCGCTCACCTTGCCGGAAGGCTGCCCCCCTACGCAGTTCCCGCCAAGATCAGTATTACCAGCGATTTTCCGCGCACTTCCACCGGCAAAATTAACCGGCGCGAACTCCAGGCGCGAGCAATTGAGCTTTCGATTCAGTAAGGAAAAAACCCGAGGAGGAACAAATGAATTTACAGTCTGTGCTCACCGACTATATCCAGGCCGAACTGGCCAAAGGCCGCAAGTCGAACATTCATCCGAATGATGACCTGTTAAGCGAAGGGGTGATTGACTCTTTAGGAATTTTGCAATTAGTGGCCTTTATTGAAGATAAATTCAACGTCCACGTTGCAGATGAAGATGTTGTGCTTGAGAATTTTCAAAGTGTTGCTGCGCTTTCCAGCTATGTGCAGGCGCGGTTAGCGAACTAAGATTTTCGAATTACGCCACAGGAGGCAGGAATGAACGAGGTCATTATTATTGGTGGTGGTCCGGCTGGCTCAGTGATGGGCAGTTTCTTATCGCGAGCCGGGATCAAAAACATCATTCTTGAAAGTGCAATTCACCCGCGTGATCATGTCGGTGAGTCATTGGTTGCATCCACAACCCGCATTTTGGATGAAATCGGCTTTATTCCAACCATGGAAAAAGAAAATTTTGTCCATAAATTTGGAGCTGCCTGGCACGATTTTACCGGTCGGGAATTTCCAATGCGGTTCTCCGAATATCCACTGCCGGATATCAAACAACCATACACCTATCATGTTGATCGGGCAAAATTTGATGCGCTGCTCTTAAAACATGCCGAAATGAGCGGGTCGGAAGTTTATCAGGGCGTCCATGTAAAGCAAGTTTTATTTGATGAGAGTGGAAAAGCCTGTGGTGTGCGCGCAAAATTTGCTGGCAAAGAAATTGATCTGGAAAGCAAAATGGTGGTAGATGCCAGCGGCCGGAATACCATCCTGGCACGCCAGTTAGGTCTCAAGAAAAAAGACCCCATTTTCAACCAATATGCGGTGTATTCCTGGTTTGAAGGGGTAGATCGCAGTGAAAACGAGGCTACTACAGATTTTATCCATATCTATTTCTTACCTGTGCAGCGCGGCTGGGCCTGGCAAATTCCGATTACGGAGACAATCACATCAATTGGCGTTGTCGCCGAGCGTGAAATGTTTGCTGAGTCAAAGAACAGCCTGGAAGGATACTTCAACAAATACATCCAATCCAACAAGCGATTGGAAGCAGCCATGAAAAATGCGGTCCGGGTAGGTGAATTTAAGACCGAAGGGGATTACAGCTACAGCATGGATCGGTTCGTTGGCGACGGGTGGGTATTGATTGGAGATGCCGCCCGCTTTGTGGATCCTATCTTTTCATCCGGGGTAAGTATTGCGCAATACAGTGCCAAATTTGCATCTGAGGTCATCATTAAGGCATTTGAAACCGGCGATTTTAGCACAGCGGCCTTCATGCCTTATGAAAAGAAAATCCGCGGCGGGGTCAACGTCTGGTATGAATTTATCCGGTTGTACTACAAGCTCTTGCCGCTCTTCACCCATTTTGTGCAATCCAAAGAGCACCGCTTTGAAATCATTCGCCTGCTGCAAGGGGAAGTTTTTGACCGCACAGAGGTTCCTGTTTTGGATGCGATGCGTGACTATATCCGCAAAGTGGAAACAACCGAAAATCACCTGTTCAAGTCGCAGCTTTCTGATGTGCCGATTGATCCAATCCCGGCCTATGCAGTTGCCCCTGACAAGGCACCGGGACTAACAGCGGATTAGCTGCAAATTCACCTGGCAAACAAATAACAAATATCTGCCAGGATTTGACGGAAAAGTTTCAGGAAAATATGGTCAAACGTCTGTTGGTATTAAATGGTCTGGCAATAATCTGTGTAATCCTCTTCCACGCGGGTGGCTGGGGATTTGTGGCCATGTTTTCCTGGGCGCACCGTTATTTACCTGCCTCGGTTTCCCCGTTCGATCAGGTTGGCAGCCTGGGATATTATGGGCTGCGCCTGATCGAACAATTGGTGCAATTCAGCATCGCTGCGTTTCTGTTTGTATCCGGATTTTTTACGGCTTTCTCCACCGGTCAAAACCGGCCAACCCTGGAATGGAAAACGATCTTCTCCCGAATCAAATTCCTGGTGATTCCGTACCTGTTCTGGACAGGGATATTAATGGTTGCGCTGATTCTGGAGGGAAGAATCCCATCCTTAAGCCAGATTCCCGTCATGATCCTGACCGGCGGAGCGAATCCGGCATATTATTTTGTACCCTTACTGGTTCAACTTTATCTGTTGGCTCCTTTTCTCGTGCCGCTTGCCCGGAAACACTGGAAAGCTTTGCTAATCAGTACAGCCATTTTACAGGTCGGGGTTTTGCTGCTGACCTATTCCAGCACATTAAATTGGCAGGCTCCCATCTGGAGTACTTTGAATACAATGCTGCCAAAATGGGTCTTTCTGGTGCGCTTGTTCTGGTTTGCGGCCGGAATGGTGGTGGGCTTTCACTTACCGCGCATCAAACCGTTTATTACCCGCTTTCGTACCGTTTGGTTGTCAGCGGCGGTTGGTTTCTTTATCCTTGGGTTCTTTGAATGGGAATGGCTGCAAGGATTATCCGGCCAACCCTGGCTGCAAGGCAGAGAAACTATCATAGATGGATTTTATGCTGCCGCATTTATCTTAAGCATCATCAGTTTTATTGAAATTAAACTGCCATTCAGTGAAGAAATATCCGCATTGGGAACAAAATCCTTTGGTATTTATTTAGTTCATTCCCCAGTGATGGAATATCTTTCTCGCGGCATTTATCATTTTGCACCGCAATTATTGGCTCATCAAATTATTTTACAGCCCCTATTAATTCTATTTGGATTGGGTATTCCACTCCTGTTGATGGCGGCGGTGAAAAAATCACCTGCTCGCCCGTTGTATTCATACCAGTTCGGTTGATGAACTGAAGTGTACCCATCCTGCCTGGATGGATACATACAACCGGAAAGGGCTTCAAAGTTCATGGTCAAACGTTTGTTGTATTTGAACGGTCTGGCAGTCCTGGGCGTGGTCATTAACCATGCGGTGGGATGGGGCTATGTGGCCATGTTTTGGTGGACGCACCGGTATTTGGACGTCAGCACCCCCAATTTCAGCCAGATGGGTTCATTTCAATATTTTGGGCTGCGCTCTGCCGAACAGCTCATTATGTACAGCATCTCGACATTTTTATTTGTATCCGGTTTTTTTACCGCTTTTTCAACCCGCTCAAACCAATCCTTTCCTGGATGGAAATTTATTAGCACCCGCATCCGCTACCTGGTAATTCCATACCTGCTCTGGTCTGTGGTCATGATTGCAGTTAATCTGATCGATGGAGCGAAATATAACGCCCTCGACATCCTAAGAATGCTTTTATTAGGACAGGCCACACCTGCCTTCTATTTTATCCCCCTGCTCTCGCAGCTTTATTTATTGACTCCGCTGCTCACCCCGTTGGCAAAAAACAAGCCAAAAGTTCTGCTTGGATTGAGCGCAATCCTTCAACTAGGCGTACATGCTGTTCGCTACGCCACAACCCTGGGAGCACTGCCAACAGATCACTTCCTGACTCTGATCACCCCGGGCTGGTTTTTCCCTGGAAGTATCTTCTGGTTTTCATTAGGCATCGTGATTGGATTTCATTATTCAACCATCAAACCCGTTTTGCAGAAAATTCGTTGGGCTCTGGTCGCTGCTGCAGTGATCCTGATTCCCCTGGCGATCTTGGAATGGGAATCCTTAATTCGGTTATCCGGTCAAAGTTGGCTGACCCAAAAAGAGACCCTCCTGGATCATCTGTATTCGGCAGCCTTCATTCTTGGTTTCCTCGCCTTTGACCAGGTTAAACTGCCTCTCTCACAACAAATCAGCGACCTGGGAAGTAAAAGTTTTGGCATTTACCTGGTCCACTCGTTGGTATTAATCTATGCAGCCAAAGCAGTCTATCACCTGTTCCCGGGTTTGCTGTCCATGCAGTTTATTTTCCAACCCATCTTAATTTCAGCCGGGTTGGCCGTTCCATTAGCGCTGATGGCTCTGGTTAAACGGACCCCAATGCGCAAAATCTATGCTTACCAGTTTGGTTAGTCGATCCGAGGTGTATATATGCGTAAAGTTTTAGTCACAGGAGGAGCCGGGTTTATCGGCTCACACGTCGCAGAAGAATTGGTGAATAAAGGCTTCGATGTAACCGTCCTGGATGATTTAAGCGGCGGTTTTGTTGACAACCTGGTAAAAGGCACCCAATTCATCCAAGGCAGCATCAATGACGTCAATCTAATTAACGATCTATTCGATCAAAATCAATTTGAAGCGGTATATCACCTGGCAGCCTATGCAGCAGAAGGGCTGAGCCATTTCATCAAACGATTTAATTACAACAACAACTTAATCGGCAGCGTCAACCTGATCAATGCTGCTGTAAATACCGGTGTGAAATGTTTCGTCTTCACCTCCTCCATTGCAGTGTACGGCGTCAGTCCGCAGCTTCCCATGACAGAGGAAACGCCTGCCACTCCAGAAGACCCCTACGGCATCGCAAAACTGGCCGTTGAGCAAGAACTGCGGGTTTGCAAAGAAATGTTTGATCTCAATTACATCATCTTCCGCCCACATAACGTTTATGGCGAGCGCCAGAATATTGGTGACAAATATCGCAACGTGGTAGGAATTTTCATGAATCAAATATTGCAAGGCAAACCCATGACCATTTTTGGTGATGGTACCCAAACCCGTGCCTTTAGCTATATACGAGATATCGCTCCCATTTTAGCGGAGGCGGTGGATACCCCTGCCGCTTATAACCAGATCTTCAACATTGGCGCTGACCAGCCTTATACAGTAAACGATTTAGCAGAGACCGTTGCCCGGTCTATGGGCGTTGCGCCTAGCATCATTTATTTACCGGCACGGAACGAAGTAAAAAATGCTTATTCCTCTCATGAAAAGCTGGAAAGGATTTTTGGAAAACGCCGCCTGCACAATCTGGAGGAAGGGCTGGCACGCATGGCGGATTGGGTGCGCAGTCACGGCGCGCGTGAGAGCCAAAAGTTCCGGAATATTGAAGTCACCAAGAATTTTCCATCAGCCTGGTTGAGTTGAGCCATGAAACTACCGCGGGTAACCTCTGTGATTTTGAATACCAACCGCCGGGATGATACCCTGGCCTGTCTGGAATCACTGCGACAAAGTGATTATCCCAATCAGGCGGTCATCGTCCTGGATAACGCCTCCAGCGACGGCTCAGTGGAGGCAATCCACATGCGCTACCCAGAAGTGCAAATCATTTCGCTCACAGACAACCGCGGCTATGCCGGAAACAACAATGCAGGTATTCAGGCAGCAATTGAGCAAGGCGCTGATTGGGTTTTCGTGCTCAATGAAGATACCTTTCTGGCCGCAGATGCGATCACACGCCTGGTAGAAATTGGACAGAACAACCCTGACATAGGCATGCTTGGTCCGCTGGTATACCATCACAACGAACCTGATATCATCCAAACTGCTGGTGGTATTCTGGACCATCATTGGTTATCCAGTCATGCCGGACAAAACGAACCAGACCAGGGGCAATATTTTGCCCCAAGGCAAGTAGATTGGATCTCTGGCTGTGCAATTTTCGTACGGCGTGAGGTCATTGAGCAGGTCGGCATGATCGATGAGCGTTTCTTCTACTATTGGGAAGAAACCGAATGGTGTGTACGTGCCCGCCGCGGCGGCTGGAGTTTATGGGTGGTTCCCACAGCCAAACTCTGGCACAAAGGCGTACAACGGGATTACCAGCCCGGCCCCAATGTGACCTACTACTGGACACGCAACTGGTTGATGCTGCTGCACAAACATCATGCCCCCTGGTCTGCCTGGATCTTTGCTTTGGGTTGGACCTTACGCAACCTGCTTTCCTGGAGCCTGCGGCCCAAGTGGCGTGATAAGCGGCCTCATCGCGATGCCATGCTGCAAGGCTTGTTGGATTTCTTCCGCAAACGCTGGGGCATGCGTCCCTCTTAACCGGTTATCGCAGAAAGGTTTCAAATGCAAAACAACCTGCAACATACACTCCACAAAGTAAAAGATGTGATTCGTCTGCAAAATCCGGCTGCCCGCAATCTTGCGATGGACCTGGGGCTTTTAAAGAGCCACACGGATTACACCCGATTTATTATCTTAGGACGCTCGCGAACCGGTTCGAATTTTCTGCGCGGCTTACTGGATTCTCATCCTGGGATAGTCACCCTCGGCGAAATTTTCCGTGAAGCAGATCATATTGATTTCGATCACCCGCAGTATCCTGGCAGCGCACGCACATTAAGCCTTTACCAGACCAATCCAGTGCGTTTTCTGGATGAATGGGTCTTTCGCAAAGCACCCCTCACTGTTCAGGCGGTTGGCTTCAAGCTGTTTTATTATCACGCAACCGATACTCCTTTCAACCAGTTATGGGACTACCTGAAAGAGCACCATGAAATCCATATTTTGCACATCAAACGGCGAAATATCTTGCGCACCCACCTTTCGCGTGAAAAAGCTGAAAAGACAGGCCGCTGGGTCAATACTTCCGGAGAAAAAGAAGAATTTGGACCGGTAGAACTGGATTTCAATGAATGCCGGGAGGTTTTTGAACGCACCCGGCGATGGGAGAATGACGCAGACCAATTCTTCAAAGATCATCCGCGAACAGAGATCATTTATGAAGAACTTGCACATAATTACCAGAGCGAGATCAGCCGCATACAACGCTTTTTGGGGCTGCCTGAAGTGGCAGTTCAACCGCAAACGCATAAACAGTCACAAAAACCCTTATCCGAGGCGATAAAAAATTTTTCGGAATTGAAACAACAATTTGCGAATACCCCCTGGGCGGAGTTTTTTAACGAGTAAAGGCGATTAAGATGAAAATCCTGGTTCTCTCCACCTGGTTTCCATACCCTTGCAATCAAGGCAGTAAAACACGCGCCTACCACCTGATCAAAGGTCTGGCGAAGCGTCATCAGATTGCCTTGATTTCCTTTGAGGACCAACCGGTCCAGCCAGACTGGATAGAACATATGCGAGAATTCTGTGAAGTTGTGCAGGTTGTCCCGCAAAAACCGTTTGCGTCCGGCGGATGGAAATCTATTGCAGGTTTATTTTCTTTAAAACCCGCAGCAGCAGCGGCTGGCTATTCTCCAGAAATGTCCAAGACGGTTCGCAAAATCTCTGCAGAATGGCATCCAGACATGGTGTTCGCTCTCACCTTTGTCACTGCCCCGTATGCACTGGAATTACCAGGGCTTCCGCGCGTGGTGGATGCAGACAATCTCCTAACCTTGATGCTTCATGAGCATTATCTACAAGCGCGCAGTGTCCTGCAGCGTGCCAGACGCTACCTGGCATATTGGAAATTCAGGAGATATGAGCGCATCCTTTACCAGCCATTTGAGCTGTGCCTGGTCGTTTCTCCGCGAGATACCCAACGAGTTTTGGAATACATTCCATTTCGTCCTGAGCAGGTTGGCCTGGTCCGAAATGGCGTGGATACGAACCTTAACCAGCCTGGATTAGCAAAACCCGGCCAACACGCTCTGATTTTTAACGGTGCGCTGACTTACGAACCCAATCTGGATGCAGTGCGCTATTTTCTTTTAGAAATATTTCCGTTGATACAACGCGAACTGCCTGACACCCGGCTGAGAGTCACCGGACGTACAGAGGGTGTCCCCACGCAAGAACTCAGAGCGGTAAATGGCGGTTTGCAATTTACGGGCTACCTGGATGATATTCGCCCGACAATTGCAGGTTCACAGGTTTGTGTTGTCCCATTACGGATGGGCGCGGGAACCCGGCTCAAAATCCTGGAGGCAATGGCTTTGGGAACACCGGTCATCAGTACCAGTAAAGGAGCAGAAGGGTTAGAAGTTGAAAATGGCAAACATCTATTGATCGCGGATACGCCGGTAGATTTTGCCTTTCAAACCATCCAGCTATTGAAGGACCCGGTGCTTTGTCAAAATTTATCCACAAACGCCTTGAAATTAGTGCGCGAACAATATGATTGGGCACTCATTGGACAGCAATTTTGCGACCTGGTTGATTCCATTCCGGGGAGGCAGGTATGAACATCAAATCGATGCTCCCGTTAGTCTCCAGTATTCTACCAATCCCGGGAGATTCTCCAAATCAACGGATGATCATTCCGATTGTCTTAATTTTTTCTACTGGATTTGCGATATTGGGTGTTTTCAGCAGCCTGATTCCAATTGCCATCATCGGCCTGATCCTGACCTGTTTTGGCGGATTGATCTTACTGCGGTGGCCGGGTTTAGGCTATCCCCTTTTGATCGTTTCGAGTTTATTGGTCCCTCTTTCAATCAGCACGGGAACACAAACCCGAATCAACAGCTCTTTAATAGTAGTCATGGGATTAATTGTATTATGGCTGCTGGAAATGCTCGGTAAACAGCGCCGGGTCTCGTTAATCCCCTCTCGTGCCCTGATTCCAGCGTTTCTATTTGCAGGGTCTGCCCTGCTTTCTTTAGGTTTTGGTCAATTAAACTGGTACCCGACCTCAGGAGCCTCCCTGTTTGCCCAAGTTGGCGGTACCTTGATAATGATAATGTCAGTCGGCGCATTCCTCGTTGCAGCGCACCAATTTCAATCCGAAAATTGGTTAAAAGCCACCGTTTGGGTCTTTATTATCCTGGGGACGCTATACGCGCTTTTGTTCATCATTCCTTCCTTCCGGCCTTATATCAACCGCATTTACCAGCGTGCTGTAGTGGACAGCCTGTTTTGGACCTGGCTCAGTGTCATGGCTTTTTCCCAGGCCTATTTAAATACCCATTTACCGCGCCGCATCCGTCTTCTGACAGGGCTTGCCACAGTAATCATCCTTTACAACCTGTTTTTCGTCCGCCAATCCTGGACCTCCGGCTGGCTTCCGGCTGGATTTGCCATCTTCCTGGTCGTCCTGCTCGACCGTCCGAAACTAGCAATTGGTTTAGGCGCAGGTCTGGGGCTGTTCGCCCTGATTGGCTCACAGATTGCCAGCCAATATTTATTAGGTGGTGATAACGAATACAGCCTACTCACCCGCCTGGAAGCCTGGAAAATTCTCGGTGAGATTATTGCCAAAAACCCAATTTTTGGATTAGGCCCTGCCAATTATTATTGGTATACGCCTTTTTATCAAATCTTGGGATACTCAGTCACTTTCAATTCTCATAACAACTATATTGATATCATCGCCCAAACCGGTCTGATTGGGTTAGGGACATTTTTATGGTTTGCCTTTGAAGTTGGGAAAACCGGGCTAAAGATTTATAAAAAAATCCCTTTGGGGTTTGCGCGCGCCTACATCTTCGGTGCGATTGGCGGTCTTGGGGGAACCCTGGTATCTGGTATGTTTGGTGATTGGATTTTGCCCTTTGTATACAACGTCGGCATGAACGGCTACCGTGCCAGTGTCCTGGCCTGGCTCTTCTTGGGTGGTCTGGTGTTTTTAGCAAATCATTACGCCCAACATTCCTCAAAATAATGGTGGTGAATAGTGGATAATTATGATATTTCGGTAATCATCGTCTCATACAACGTAAAAAATTACCTGGAAGCTTGCCTGACCAGTCTTTTTGAGCACCCAACACGCTGCACATTTGATGTTTGGGTGGTGGACAATGCCTCCACCGATGGAAGTTCCGATATGGTTCGCGATCAATTTCCGGAAGTGCACTTAATCCAGAACCAGGGCAATGTTGGTTTCGCCAGTGCAAATAACCAGGCAATCCGCCAATGTAAAGGACGATATGTGTTCATGCTCAATCCGGATACACTGGCTTATGAAAACGCACTTGACCCGCTGGTGGATTTTTTAGATAAAAATCCAAAAACCGGTGCCGTTGGTTCCCGTCTGCTCAATCCAGATGGCAGCCTGCAGCCCTCTTGTTTTCCATTTCCTACACTGGGGCGCGAATTATGGCGCATGTTCCACCTGGACACTCTTTATCCTGTAGCCCTGTACCGCATGGAACGTTGGGATCGAACACAGCCAAAGTCTGTGGACATGGTGCAGGGAACAGCGTTGGCTTTACGGCACACCGCACTAAACGAAGTTGGGTTGCTAGATGAAGACTTTTTCATGTACTCGGAAGAAGTCGATTTATGCTATCGCTTAAAAAAATCAGGCTGGGATTTATATTGGATTCCCACTTCCCGGGTCGTGCATTATGGCGGACAATCCACGCAGCAAATGGCAGCCAATATGTTCTTGCAGCTGTACTGGGCGAAAATTGCCTATTTCCGTAAGCATCACGGCAAGGGTTCTGCCAAAGTTTATAAAGGTATTTTGATGTTGGCTTCTCTCGCCCGCCTGGGGATCAGTTCAATCGCCTGGCTAGAACCACCCACACTGCGCGAACGCCACCTTAAACTTGCCGGATACTATCAGAATTTATTAAAAGCGATTGCGGAGTTCTAAACCAACATGCGCATCTTATTCTTAACCCAGGTTTTGCCATACCCACCGGATGCTGGTCCCCGAATTAAGACCTGGCATGTATTGCGCTATCTGGCAGAACGGGGTGATGAAATCGTATTGGCTTCATTTGTCCGTCCTGAAGAACAAAAACACCTACCGGTTCTGCAAGAATTATGCACTGAGGTATATCCCATCCCCACGCGGCGTTCACGGATCAAGGATGCGCTGTATTTTGTAAAAAGCCTGTTCACTGGCCGTCCTTTTCTGGTAGAGCGGGATGATATACCGGCCATGCGGAAACTGATTAATCAATTACTCAAAGATCAGGAATTTGAACTGATTCACGCGGATCAAATCAGCATGGCACAATTTGCCGGACAGCCACAACCTGGCAGCCATACACCCAGGCGAATATTTGATGCCCACAACGCCACCTGGGTACTTTTGGAACGAGTTGCTGAAGGCTTGCCCTGGTACGCGCGCGGCATTGTGCAAATGGAAGCAAGACGCATGAAGCGCTATGAAGGTCAACTGATTCAGTCCTTTGACCAGACCCTGGCAGTGACCGAAATAGACCGTCAGGCATTATTACAGGCTGCTGAAAATCATACAGTCTCACCGCACCAAGAAATAAACAAACTTCAAGTCATTCCAATCGCGGTAGATACTCAACAGTTAGCGCCGGTACAAAGAAAGCCTGATTCATTCAATATCCTCACCCTGGGCACATTACATTACCCCCCTAACGCGGATGGGATTCGCTGGTTTATGCGCGAGGTGTTTCCTTTGGTGCAATCCTTTGTTCCGGAAGCGACCCTGACCGTCGTTGGGAAAAACCCACCCAAAGATTTTTTCCAATTTGCAGAAGCAGCCGCTGGGAAAATCACCATAACCGGTTATGTGCCCGAATTGGAACCCTACCTCCAAAAAGCTGCGCTGACGGTTGTGCCTGTCCTCGCAGGCGGCGGTATGCGCGTGCGTATTTTAGAAGCGTTCTCCCGCGCTATGCCAGTGGTGACCACCACCATCGGGTTGGAAGGGATTGATGCACAACCGGGAAAGGACGTGCTGGTTGCGGACCAGGCAAAAGATTTTGCCCAGGCGGTGATTCAATTATTGAATGACCCAACATTGCAAGAACAACTCGCCCAAAATGGGCGGGATTTAGCCATTCAACATTATGACTGGCAGGTTGTTTTTCGAAAAATAGAAACCCTTTACAACCAGTTACAACATCAATCTGATCCCGGCAGTAAAGAGTTTCAAGGTACTCAGGTGACCGGATAGGGAACAACATGCAAAATCTTCGGAACAAACACGTGCTGTTCTTAGCCAGTATTATTGCCGCTTCGATCGCTGTCCGGCTGATTCTGGTGTTAATCATTGGCAATGAGATGGGCAGCCTTCCCGGAACAACGGACCAGATATCCTACCATACCCTTGCGCAGCGAGTATTAACCGGACATGGCTTTTCCTTTGGAGAACCCTGGTGGCCGGCAACCCGGGCAGGCGCACCTACCGCACATTGGAGCTTCTTATACACGTTTTATCTGACCGGTATATATGCATTATTCGGCCCGAACCCAATTGTTGCCCGAATTATTCAAGTTTTGCTGGTAGGTTTTTTACAACCCTATTTATTGTACCTGTTAGGAAAACGGATATTTCATCCCGCCGCTGGATTAGCAGCCGCCGGCCTCGGTGCTGGATACATCTACTTAAATTATTATTCGGCCACTTTAATGACCGAACCATTTTACATCACCGCGCTTTTGGCCGTACTGCTCGTGGCCTTAAAAATTGCCGCACCCAAAGAGGATGAAACGCAAACAAAGCCCCAATCTTTGCAGTTAGCAGCTCTGCTTGGCATACTTTTAGGAATCACTGTACTTTTAAGACAGGCGTTCCTGTTGTTTATTCCATTTCTATTTCTCTGGATGCTGTGGGCCAGGCGCAAACAGGCAGGTAAAATGCTGGCTTCACTGGTGATTTCCGGTGGAATTGTAGCTGCAATGATCCTGCCGTTCACTTACTATAATTACGTCCGTTTTAATCACTTCGTCCTGTTGAATACAAACGCCGGATTTGTCTTCTTTTGGGCTAATCACCCGGTATATGGAACAACATTTGAAGGAATTCTGTCATCTGATAAACCGAATTATTTGCAATTGCTGCCGGTTGAACTTAAAGACCTGAATGAAGCGCAATTAGACAGCGAATTAATGCGCCGGGGAATGCAGTTTGTATTTGACGATCCCGGCCGGTATATTTTGCTTTCACTCAGCCGGATTCCGGTATATTTTAATTTTTGGCCTTCGGCGGATTCCTCTTTGCTCAGCAATCTTTCCCGTTTGTTTAGTTTCGGCTTGCTCTTACCATTTATGGTATACGGAATCATCCTATCCATCATCGGGCAGAAAAGAAAAGGATTTAATTTGGCCAGTCCAACGGTTTTATTGCTCTTGTTTGGGCTGGTTTACAGCGGTATTCATTTGCTTACCTGGAGCCTGGTTCGTTACCGGCTGCCGGTTGATGCCGTCTTTCTAGTTTTTGCGGGTCTGGCAATCCAAAATCTGGCAGAGCGAATTTTTTCTCGAAAAAATCAATCGACAGAAACAGAAACTCTGGTTTCACGCAGGTCAAGCATATGAAAATTTTATTTGTCGTACCCTACGTCCCCAGCCTGGTCCGCGTGCGGCCTTATCAATTCATTCGCCATTTATCCAAACGCGGTCATCAAATTACATTACTGACGATTGGCGATCCACAAGCAGATCATGAAGCAATCCAACGATTAGAACCCGTTTGCCAGGAAATTCATGTATTTCCCCTGCCCCGCTTCCGGTCAATCCTCAACTGCCTTGCTGCCCTGCCGGGAACCACCCCTCTTCAGGCTGTTTATGCCTGGAATAACAATTTAGCGCAAAAAATGATCCATTTATTGGAGACTGGTGAATTTGATGCAGTCCACGTAGAACATCTGCGAGGAGTGCAATATGCCCTGAAAGCCAAACAACATGCAAACACAAACTCCTTTGCGCCGCCAATCGTCTGGGATAGTGTTGATTCGATTTCGCATTTATTTCGCCAGGCTTCCAAACAACACCCCAAGCCAGCCGTACGCATGATGATGAAATTTGAATTAAGCCGAACCGAAGCGTATGAAGCGCAAATGGCATATCAATTTCAACGTACCCTGGTCACATCTGATCGAGACCGCCAGGCTTTTCTAGACCTTGCCGGACCTGCCTGGGAAAATCCACCCATCTCCATCATCCCCAATGGCGTGGACTTAGAGTATTTCCGGCCTGATCCCGCCGTTGAGCGCGAACCCCGCACCCTGGTCATCAGCGGCAAGATGAGTTATCACGCCAATATCAACATGGTGCTTGGATTGGTAAAAGAAGTGATGCCCCTGGTATGGGCTGAAATGCCTAATGTTAATGTATGGATCGTTGGGCAAGATCCTGGAGCTGAGATTCGCGGACTCTCCACGGATCCCCGCATCACAGTGACCGGAACCGTACCCGACCTGCGGTCTTATTTGCAGCGGGCTGCTTTATCCGTTGCGCCGCTCAATTACGGCGCAGGCATCCAAAATAAAGTATTAGAAGCGATGGCCTGCGGTACTCCTGTTGTATCAACACCGTTGGCCGTTTCGGCGCTGCAAACCCGATCCGGACATGATCTTTTGGTGGCCGCAACACCGGAAAACTTTGCCAGAAGTGTCCTGGATTTAATGGCCAACCCGGCTTTACAAATAAGCATCGGAGAAGCTGGTCGAAAATACGTCGAACAGCATCACTCCTGGGAAAATACCGCAGCACATTTAGAAGGTGTATATTTCGAAGAAATTACTAAGAAATCCGGTACATATTCAGACAAATATTACCCAAATAAGACGTATAATCATATAGAGACAATTCGACCGATTTAAGGGTTTGGATGATCTATGGAAAGGTAATCGGATGGAATTAAAGCCTTACTTTGCTCCCCTCATCAAATGGTGGCGGTTATTGTTGGCGGCTACTCTCCTCGCTGCAGCAGCCAGTTTTGTTGCAACTATTGGGCAGCCACCAATTTTTCAATCCAGAACCACATTAATGATCGGACAATCTTTAAGTAATCCGAATCCCTCTTCAAGCCAATTTTTCCTGGAGCAGCAGCTAGCTGCCATTTATGCGGACATGGGCACGCGCGAACCCGTTCGCAAAGGCGTCATGGAAGCCCTGGGGCTAACCTGGCTGCCAACCTATACGGTTCGTGCTTTACCAGAAACGCAATTGGTAGAGATTACCGTTAATGACACAGATCCCGTTCGTGCTCAAGCAGTTGCCTCAGAGATTGCCAACCAGTTGATGTCCCGCACACCAACCAATATGCAAACCGGTGAACAGGATCGCCAGGAATTTATTGACCAGCAGTTGAACCTCCTGCAGAGTGACATTAAAAATACCCAAAGTGAAGTGGAACGATTAAAAATCGAGTTAGGCAGTCTGACCAGCGCCTTCCAAATTGCTGAAACAGAGCGGCAAATCACAGCAATGGAGAACAAATTATCCTCACTTCAGGATAACTACGCCAGCCTGCTTGCCAGCACCCAGAAAGGCGCATTAAACACCCTGAACGTCATTGAACCGGCTGATATTCCCTCCCGGCCGATTGGTCCAAACAAGCTGCTGACGATAATGATTGCTGCGCTGGTTGGTTTAAGCTTTGCTGCTGGCGGGGCTTACTTAATTGAATGGCTGGATCAAACGATAAAAACCTCAGAAGAAGCTGGCCGGATAATTCAAGCCCCACTTCTGGCCGAAATTCCCAGAATTCCGGAAGACGCCAATGCAATCAGTTATGTCAATGACCAACCGTTTTCAGTCATCACAGATTCTTTCCGCTCTTTGCGGACAAACCTGGAATTTCTGGGCCTGGCTCAATCAATAAAAACGATCTTAATTGCCAGCCCAGGTGATTCAGAAGGGAAAACCACCCTTTCAATCAATCTGGCCCTTGCTTTAGCAAAATCCAAAAAGCGCGTGATTGTCATTGACGCGGATTTTTACAAATCTGTCATCAATGAAAAATTAGGTTTACCGAAACAAAAAGGTCTGGGCGATTTATTGGTGGACGGAAAAGTCGGCAAAGAACATTTGATTCCTTTGTTCAAAGGTCAAATCTACTTGCTGCCAGTTGGCACAACCCCCGCAAATCCATCGGAACAGCTTAGTTCCTTTGAGATGACACGAATTCTGACCATCTTAAAAGAAGTGGCCGATGTAATCATCGTGGACGGCCCCCCATTTATTGTTTCTGATTCCCTGGCGCTCGCCGCAAAAACCGACTCGGTCCTGCTGGTACTCAATCCCAATCGTTCTCGGCGAGATATTTTGAATAGCGCACTGGCGCAATTAAAACGAGCCAATGCGAATGTATTGGGATATGTAATGAATGGAACAGCCCCCAAATCAGCGTATTATTATTCTTATTATTCCAACAACACACCGCGAAAATCGAACGGCAGTGCAGCTAAATCATCAACGCCTGTAAAAGAAAATGACTCCCTCAAAAAATCGGATGAAGTCAACTTGCAGCGCTCAAGTACCTCGTAGGCAAAACACGAGATCGACAAAATGAAAAAAATCGGAACAAAGCCTGTCTGGATCCTCGCGCTGATTGTTATCATCACCGGAACACAGGCTTGCAGTGCGTCCAACTTGATCATTCCGCTCACTGGCGTACAACAACAAGGGCAAGAGACCATCGTTTATCTGCCCCTCATTTTCAACGGCCAGCCCGCCGTTGAGGCTGATAATACGCCGCGCATTCACATACCCTATTTGCAGGTGGATAATATCTTCACCAGTGCTTTTTCACGACAAGCCGTTTTTTGGTTTGGTAAGGTGACCCCCACCGAAAATTATATGGATGTGCGGCTTGGATATAACGATTCAAAGTTGTATATCTATACGGCTGCGATTGACCGGCTACTCTGGTATGACACCACACCCACCACAAACACATTGACCGATTGGGATGGGGTGACGGTTTATCTCGATACCGGCAATCAATCGTATCGATTCATGGTTCAAGCCTCCCCGGAATGGGAACCGAGGGCTGGATTTCAAACTGCTGCCGCCTGGAACGGATCCAGTTGGCAATCTACGGCATTATCCTTTACCTCGACCAGCGGCTGGCGGGGAGATGGGTTCAACAATTACACCGATGACAAGGGCTGGAATTTAGCTATTGAAATACCGTTTTCCAGCCTGGGAGTTTCTGCACCGCCCAGCGAAGGCACAGAGTGGCGTTTAGGGGTAAGTATGAATGACCGCGACAATGAAACTAGCTTGAATCCAGTGATTTCTTGGCCGCCCGAATTTCAAGCACAGCCAGCCAGCACCTGGGGCATCATCTCTTTTGGGCTTCCCACATATACACCATCCGGAACACAAGAAGGTACAACCACCATTCGAGAAGGGCTCAATGGTGCGGTTGTACCAGACGGCAGTGTGGGTGGATATACTACCTGCGGCGGCAGCATGGAATATTGGACAGAATGGGGAAACCGGGTTTATAACAGCGGCGAGGCCTTAGAATTTTTAAATATTCAAAACCAACGCGACATTGCCGATTACGTCTGTTTTTCCAAATATTATGTCACTTTCCCCCTGTCAGCCGTACCGCCAGGCAAAGTAATTCTTTCAGCAACCTTAACTTTGCACCACTTTGGTAATTCTCAGGCCAGCCCGGATGTGCCAATCCCGCCAAATCGTTCATTAATTCAGGTTTTTACAATCCAGGAGGACTGGTCTGAAGAGAGTTTATCCTGGAATAGCGCCCCGCTCGCCATGGAAAATGTCAGCCAAAATTGGGTTGATCCTTTGGATGCCTTCCCTGGGTGGCCGGGGATTCCACGCACCTGGGATCTGACTTATGCAGCTGCACAGGCATACCAACAAGGTACACCGCTTCGATTAGCGCTCTATTCTGCTGACGGTGCATATCACAGCGGAAAATATTTTGTCACCTCCGAAACCGGAGATTGGAACGCAGCAGCTCGCCCAACGCTGGAAATCATATGGGGCAGCCCATCTCCATAACTGTTCATAACCAAAGGGGACAACATGGACCAAAATATTGATTCATTGGCCAATTCTGCAAACCACAACCTTCCAGCCGTATTTCTGGATCGAGACGGCGTGATTATTCATAACCGGGCCAATTATGTGCGCACCTGGGAACAGGTAAAAATATATCCCAACGCAATACCAGCATTAGCAAAACTGGCTGCCAGCCCATATGCAATCGTCATCATTACGAACCAATCGGCAGTTGGCAGAGGGTTGGTGGCGCGCAGCACAGTAGATGAGATCAATGCAAGATTAATGGAACAAATCTGCCTGGGGGGAGGTCGTGTGGATGGAATTTATGTATGCCCGCATGCGCCACAAGAAAATTGCACCTGTCGTAAACCGCAGCCTGGTTTAATTCGCCAGGCGGCGAAAGACCTTCAGCTTAACCTTTCCCTCTCCATACTGATTGGCGATGCATTTAGCGACCTCCAGGCGGCTGAACAGGCGGGAATCCCAAACCGGATATTGGTGAAAACTGGCCGCGGCAATCGACAGCTTAATTTACACACAAACCATCACCTGCAAAAAAATCTTCTCGTTTATAAATCGATCGATCAAGCCATAAATTTTATATTACGAACGGAAAATCTATCAAAAATTTCCTAAATAATTGATCCAAAATTATTTAAGATATTTGATATCAGCCGCTTTTTTGGATTTTGTTTTGAATTTCACCCATATAATTGACTTTCGCGATATACCTTTGTAAACTCAAATTACAGCCAATAACCAGTGTAAGTAAAAGGTAGAAAAAATCGTTCATGAAGAAATTAGTGGATTTTTTCTCCAATATTGGCGAAGGCGCCTGGGCAATTAACGCAGAACAAAAAATAGTTTTTTGGAATCAACAAGCTACCGACATTCTTGGATATACAGAAGAAGATGTTATTGGTAACCCATGCCAGCAGGTTCTTGCTTGTAGTGCCAATCCAAGTCGAACCACAAATGAAAATTTTTGCCCCGTCCAAAATGCAGTTCACCGTGGGAAACCGGTCGAACCCTTTGATATTACCTTTTTGCATAAAGACGGTTCACGCATCTTATTAAATGTTAGCACACTGGTCATCCCCATTCAGACAGATCACCATTCAACCCTCACAACCGTTCATTTATGCCGAAAAATTAATTATCCGATCATCGATACAGGTTTCTGGCGGGTAAAGTTATTGGGATCGATGCAAGTTTATACGCCGGATGGAAATCTTTTACAGCACGCAAATTGGACTCGCAGTCGAGTGCGTGGATTGTTTGCCTACTTTTCACTTAAGCACGATCAATTCATTCATCGTGATCAACTGATTGATATATTTTGGCCAGACTTGAATTACTCAGCCGGATTAAAAAATTTAAACACCAATATATATCATTTACGCCAATGCCTTCAAGCCAACTTCAAAGACGATCAAGGCGCAAATATCTTAATTTTTGCAGCACAACAATATCAATTCGCTGCCAATCAAAATATATGGGTTGATGCATTGGAATTTGAGCAAAAAATCACCACCGCTCGTAAACAAACAAGTTCTGAAATATCTCGCGAATTAATTCAAGATGCGCTTGAACTATATAAAGATCGTTTTCTCAAAGACATCATCTACGATAACCGCTGGGCAGAAACTGAACAACAACGCCTGCAATTACTCTATTTAGAAGGATTAGCCCAACTGGGGGAAATGTACCTGGACATTGGACGATTAGATCAAGCAGGTGCATGTTATCATCGTCTATTTTATTTAGATCCGTGCAATGAAAAAAACTTGATCAATCTCGTAAAACTTTGCAAATTACAAGGTGATTACGCAGAAGCCTATTATTTATATCAAGTACACACGCGCGCTTTAAAAGAATTACTCGGAACGCATCCATTTGCAAAAGATTTTAGAAGTTTCTATGAGCAGCTTGAATAACCAGCTACCATACCAAAAACAAACGCTGGTTAAGCAGTTGTTAAGCAGCCGCGTGGTATATATAAAAATGCGTTGATCCCCATCCGTTGGTGCCCGGATGGGGATCTTTTAACCCCGCGACGCCCAAAGACTTCCGCGGTGCATAAGCTCATTATACGGATTTTGGACTGGCGGGGCAATTGGTTTTCGTTTGGGAGGTAACGAAAAATGTCCAAATCGAAATTCCTGCCATTTGTTCTGATCCTGGTGCTGGCTCTTTCCAGCCTGGGAGTGGGCTATGGGTTATGGTCAAAAACCCTGGTGCTCAATGGGGTAGTCAACACTGGTGCCGTAGATGTCGCCTGGTCGATCGAAGAAATCGACCAAAACGAAGATTTCAACGATTTATGTCCTTCAGGCGGCTATAGCATTGGACAAGATTGCGACCAAGATGGAGAACTGAATGACGAATTGGAAGCAGAGGGTAAGGACATCGCAGAGTGCACAGCTGCAATCCTTGATCCGTACACCATGGAAGTTACGGTAACCAACGCATATCCGGGCTTCAACTGCTTTGTTAAATACAACGTAGAAAACACCGGAACGATTCCGATCCATATTTATCACCCCGACTACTTCTATGATGGGAATTATTGGGGCGGCGCTATCAACACAGCAGAACTGCATGTCAATGCCTGGCCTCCACCCTGCTACACCGATTCAACTCAGCTGGAACCCTTAGAAGTTGCTTACTGCAACTTACACATCAATGTTCGGCAGCCAGCCTTGATGAATGCGAAATATCAATTCCAGGTGAAGGTCTTTGCACGCCAATGGAACGAAATTGTTGCTCCACCATGGAGACCGTAAACAACCCCATCTTGTAAACTTTGAGTCGATAGCGGGGCATGAAAATGGTTTCATGCCCCCAAGAAAGGAGGTTCAATGCCTGGAACCAAATTTCCGATCCTCTTAAGTGCGCTTTTGTTATTAGCACTTGCCGCAATGGGAGTTGGCTACGGCTTATGGGCAAAGATCTTAACCCTGGAGGGAACGGTTCATACCGGCGTAATTGATACAGAATGGACCAGCTGCATCTGCCAGGACCAGGGATTAGATCCTAACCCATTTCCTAACCCGCCAAAGGATAAAGATGTCGGATCTACTGTATGCTGGATTGACCCAGAGAATTCATCCATCCTGCACCTTGTTGTACAAAATGGATATCCAAGCTATTGGAATAATTGCGAAATCCACTATGCCAATACTGGGACGATTCCAACCATCATTCGCGGGTATAAAGTGGTTCCCAAGAATTTCACTCCATCCACTGCCTATGGTGCAGATAATGGGCAATTATGGGTGAAATATTGGGACGGTGTAGGAACACAGATGGAACCCTGCCCACATGAAACCTGCGAACAATCTGGCAGTATTCAATTCCATGTCGAACAACCTGCAGAACAGCTGCACACCTATGAATTTGATGTGCTCATTTGCATGGGGCAGTGGAATGAAGATGCGACTTTAGATCAATGTTTATCCGTCTCTCAATGAATCTATCCCTGCCTTCTTCCGATTCGAAATATCATGTGACACCAGCCTTCGATCCAAACAACTGGTCACATGAGGATCATCTTGACAACGCCATGCACCCTTTGATCTGGAAAGATATTATCCTCTCGGTTTTCTTGTTTTCCAGTCTGATTTTATGCATCCTCATTGGAACAGGAATCACCTACGGGATATGGGTAAATGAATTAGGTATTGGGGGTGAAATATATACCGGCGCAATCAAGATGCAGTGGGCAGACACCTCAACTTGCCAGGGAATCTCCACATCGGGAGAAGGGACCAGTCAATGGGAGATCAACATTGACCCGGTAAACCCAAGTGTCCTTACTTTGGTTATGCAAGGGTTGCAGCCAGGCGATCAAATCAACTGCAACCTTGATTATCAACTCCAGGGCACCATTCCGGTTTACATCCGCGGAGCAATGTTGTGGCCAAAATCAGAAAACCTGACCAATTGTTATTCATCTGGAATTGAAGAAAAGACAATGGATTGCGATCAACTTACCATTGTTTGGGCCAGTGGCACCGGAAGCCAGCTCAACCCAGGCGAATCCTTTGTCAGTGATTTTGACCTCTTGATCAAATCATCGGTAAGTGAAGCCGAACTGTTCAAATTAGGGCTTGCGGTCTGCATGGCTCAATGGAATGAAGAAGCCACTGAAGACGCCTGCTTTAATACGGCTCAGTAACTCAGGGGGTGGTGATAACAGGTTGATCATCACCCCCCACATTCATCAAAATAATGATCCGATATTTTAAAAGATTTCTCCTATCCGTTAATTCAATCACCAGCATTGTTACATTGTTATGCACATTGCTGATCTATATCTTTTCAAACTTTATTACTCCTCTGATTAATGCTCCATCGCTATCTCTTTATCTTGTGCAGCCAATCCTTTGGCTTAGTTTAACTGCATTTATATTGGTCTATATCAGGTCTCTTAATTTTTCACTATTTGGTTCAGAACAGCGTGCTGGGGCGTCCTGGGGCGCAACTTTCGGTCTTGGGCAGATAGCAATTGTGATTATTTTAGGATTATTGTACGGCTTTGGGCTTAACCCTTTAGGAAAAACCTGGGGCGTGCGTTTTCTCAACACGTGGTATTTTACAATTCAACTGATTGGCATGGAATTATCACGTTGGGTTTTGTTGCAGTCGCATTATCCTAAAAATCAAATTTTACGTATTGCAATTGTATGGCTGTTTTTTAGCTTTTTAAATTTACCTTTTGCCAGTTATTCGTCCATTCAAGATGTTCGCGGTGGTTTTGAGTTTGTCGGATTCAGGCTTTTGCCAGAACTTTCACAAAATTTATTGGCCAGTTACCTTACGGTTTTGGGCGGCCCAATCTCCTCATTTATTTATCTTTGGATCTTAACCGCCTTTGAATGGTTAATGCCAGTTTTGCCCAACCTTCCCTTATTGGTATATGCCTTTGCCTTAACTTTAATCCCTGTCATTGCTTTGTTATGGGTTTATCAAGTCAGCCTGCAAAAATCTCAAAAGGC
>JAJUJY010000067.1 GCA_029265085.1 Chloroflexota bacterium | reverse complement strand
TACTCCAAAGAAGAGATCTTAGAACTCTATCTCAATGAGAATAATTACGGCCGCCATTCTTATGGAATTGAAGCTGCCGCTGAAGCCTACTTTAATACCACCGCCGGTGATTTGACCCTGGGGCAGGCGGCATTCCTGGCCGGTATTCCTCAATCCCCGGCTACCTATGATATTGATACCAATCGGGAAGCCTCTTTAGGACGGTTCCGCCAGGTGATTGTTTTGATGTATGAGCTGAGCCAGGAGCGTAACTGTATTGAAGTCAGTACCAGCCTGGAGCCAGTTTGTGCTGATGCCGCCAGAGCTGCTCAGGCTGTGCAGGAGATTGAGAGCTACAATTTCCCGCCAATGCAGGAAACCATGCGGTTTCCGCACTGGGTTGATTTTGTGCGGATGCAGTTGGAAGCCCAATATGATCCAGCGACTATCTACCGCTCAGGATTTACAGTGTATACCACGCTCGATCCAACCTTGCAGGCAGAAGCAGAGCGCATGGTCAAAGAGCAGATGGCCAATTTGGCCGATAAAAACGCCAAAAATGCTGCCCTGGTCGCAATCCGGCCGAACACCGGAGAAATTTTGGCGATGGTTGGCTCACCTGATTTTTATAATGAGTCGATCTCCGGCCAGGTGAACATGGCGATTAATCCGCGCCAACCTGGTTCGGCGATGAAGCCTTTAACCTATGTGGCTGCATTTGAAAAAGGCTGGACGCCCGCAACGCTTTTATGGGATGTGCCCAGTGAATTTTCACCCTCTGGCATTCCCAATGACCCCAGTGAGCCATACCGGCCGGAAAACTATGATGGGCGTTTTCACGGCCCAGTGACGGTGCGTTCTGCATTGGCGAATTCATATAATATTCCGGCTGTAAAAGCGTTGGAGTTTGTTGGATTATACGATAACACCTCCACGCCAGAGCAAGACGGGCTGATCAACTTTACGCGCCGATTAGGAATTACCAGCCTGACTCGCAATGACTATGGGCTTTCATTAACCTTGGGCGGCGGTGAAGTGACTTTGTTAGAGTTGACTTCGGCCTACTCGGTATTTGCCAACAGCGGCCGGAGAGTAGCTCCGGTTGCAATTACCAAGATTGTTGATTTTCAAGGCAATGTCGTTTATGAATATAAAGCTCCTCCGGGGGATCAGGTCGTTCGTCCAGAACATGCCTACCTGATCAGTTCTATCCTCTCGGATAACGAAGCCCGCGCCCCAATGTTTGGTGGTAACTCCGTGCTGAATCTACCCTTCCAGGCTGCTGCCAAAACGGGTACGACCAACGATTACCGGGATAATTTGACCGTTGGATATACTCCCGACCTGGCAGTGGGGGTCTGGGTTGGCAATGCGGATTACACTCCGATGGTGAATACCACCGGTTTAACCGGAGCTGCTCCAATCTGGTCTGCGTTTATGCAGTTTGCCGTGCCGCAATTAACTGGCAATAATCCGCAGCCGTTTCCCCGGCCTGCTGGTGTTGTGGATCGGGTGATTTGTAAGGTGTCTGGCACAGAACCTTCCGAATGGTGCCCGGAGCAGCGCATGGAACAATTCGCTTATGATCAGCTTCCGAAGCCCAAAGAGGACGACTTATGGAAGAAAGCCAAAATTGACACCTGGACAGGCTACGAAGCCTCCTCGGCCTGTGTTGATTATGTGGAAGAGAAATTTGCGCTCAATATCAAAGATCAATTTGCCGTGAAATGGGTGAAGGAAACCCAAGAAGGACGAAGCTGGGCTGAAAGCATGGGCTTTAGCGACCCAATTTTCTTTGTGCCGGAGCGTGAATGTAAATCTGATGATCCGCGTCCAACTTTATTGTTTGCTGGTTTGCAGGAAGGCCAACGCATCACTGTGAATCCGCTGCAAATTTACGCGTTGATCAAGGTGCCGGATCCTTATCGTGAATATCGCCTGGAATATGGCATGGGCGATGATCCCAAAGAATGGAAGGAAATATATCTGGGTGGTCCCGAATCAGACCAACCGATTTTCCTGACTGATTGGGATGTCAGCCAGATCCCGGCCGGGCGGGTTACCTTGCGGATATACATGATCAGTGACAAGGATACCTATGCTATCCGGAAAATCCATCTGGATTTGCAGGTGCCTACACCCACACCGACATTAACACCGACAGCGAGTCCCAGTCCGACCCCGACACGCACACCAACGGTGACGCAAACGCCAACGAACACAATTGTTCCGCCTACCGCAACAACGACACCAACCCCAACGGATACGGTTTCTCCATAAACCATTGGCAAACCGGCCCCTTAAAAAAGGCCGGTTTGTTTTTTAAAAAATGCTCATTTGGACGGCGTCTTCCCAACGAGGTGGGTCACCATCCAGTAATTCATCCCAAAGAGCCAGGGTTAGATCTTTGCGGGTGGTTAAAAAGCGTAAGTGGCGGAATTTTAAGATGCGCCAGCCGTGAGCAAGGGCAGCTTCCAGCCTTGGATCGCGGCGGAGTTTTACGGATAATAGATTTGCTCTCCCGCCTGGCATGACCAGAATGCAGCGGTTAGGAACAACAGGCGGCGGTTCAAACACAAACCGTGAAATGTTGCTGGATGCAAGGAAATAAAAGGCATAAACAATTTCACCTTTTGCGTCTTGCCAGAAGAGTGGATTTTCGCCACTGATTTTTAGGTTAAACAACTTCCCCATTTGCTGGAGAATCTTTGCCGCCGCCGAAAGATCTCCTTTGCGTGCAAAGGATTGTTCTTGTGCGCGCAGCCGCCACCGGCAGGGATACCCGCCCAGGCATTCCGCATAGGAATCCAGACAGGCGGTAATCAATGGGCTAGAGGGAGTTAGCAGCCCGCGAAATTGTTGGTAGAGGGATTGGTCTATTTTGCTGCGGGCTATTTCTTGTTGGTCGAGCAAAAATGAGACGATACTTTTTTCAATCCGATCTGCCAGCGGTGCTTCGGCAGCTGCAGAATGCGCCAACCACCACTGGCCGCTTTCCTCTGCCTGTGCTTTTCCGGAATAGCGAATCAAAAAATCGCGATTACTTAGCACCTCGGTTAAGGTGTTTTGCAGCCTGGAAAACCAATCTGGAGTGATTTCTTGCACCTGAAGCGGCAGTTCGCCAAATTTTAATAAATTGAGCAAAAAAGCAGAATAAAGGTTGAGGTAATTTGCCGGTTCACCGCGGCGGGTTAAATCCATTTGGATGGCTTCCTGGCAGACCTGTTTTGGATTCCGGCGCGGAGCAACCAGAGTTGGCTCGCCAGATTTCCAGGTGAACTGGCCAATTTCTTCTTCAGCATTGATCGCGAAGCCGCTCAGTTTTAATCCGGCTGTGCGCGGACCAGCTACAAGGGCGAACAGGAAACTGGGGGTTAACTCCGGACTGATAATCCACAACGGTGTCTGGTTGGGAAGCCCTCTGTTTAAAGTGATTAATGCACTGTTTAAAGCTTGCAGCAGCCAATGCCAATCATACCGGCTGCGTTCTAACGCCCACTGCAGCGGTTGAACAGCTTCACGCCCCCACAACCAGCCTGACCATAATGCACACAGGGTCCAAAAGGCCTGGTTGGGACGCGGTACCACCCCAATGACGGCTTTGGGCTGGATGGATGCCGGTAATGGAAATAAAGCACGAATGCGTCCTTGAAATAAACAAATCCCGCCGGTTTCTGGGGGCTGCTCCGGCCAGATTTTGAGCGGGACTGGGCTTGCCGGATACACCCATTGATGAATCAGGTTTTCCAGGGCTAGCCAAAGGTTCTTTTCTCGGAACTGGGTAGGGATGGTCAATTGGCGCGGCCGCGGGCGCAGCGTAGGATGGCTCCATAAGGTGTTGCTCTCATCACATAAAGAAATGAACAGCGCCGTTAAGAGTTGTTTTTTCTCAGGTGGAATGGATATCCCCTCCAGTTTGTTGATCAGCATAAACAGAACATATAGCGGGCGAGGAGGATACGTCTTGAGAGCTTCTTCCACCAGTTCTTTTTGTTCATGGTCACCATCAGCAACCACCCTGGATAAAGCTCGGGCACGGTGCAGCGCAACACTGCCGATCAGGTTCAATCGATCCAGATCATACGGGGTGACCGGATGCTCTCCCTGGTCGCCGCAATGGGGGCAGGTATATTCGCGAGCAAATGGTTGGTCCTCTTCCTTGCGCCAAAGGTAGGCTTCTGCCTGGATGATTCTGCCGCAGCCGGCACATTCGGTTTGATAAAGGGATTGGATATATTTTTCCAGGCGTTCTTCACCGCGGCGTGTATTGGCTAATGCGGCGATGGCAGCCTGGTAATCCTCTTTGCTGGCAGCCCGCGCTAAAGTCTCCAGCATGAAGCGCAATATGGGGTTATTACAGGCGACCAACACGCGGTAACCAGCGCGAGCAGCTTCTAAGCCGGGCAGGGGATTGGAACCGAGCGGATCAATCACCCAAGACCCTGGTTCAGCCTGTTGGCCTAACCAGGTTGTGATGCTGCCTGGAGGCAACGGAGGAAGATACCTGGCCAAAGGCAGAATTTGTTCTGCGGATATGCCGGGAATAAATGGGACTTCAATATTCTCCATCTTGAAATCAGTATAGTGCAGCGTAAATAAAAAATCCAGTTGGTGAATTAAGGTAATCCTGGTCTTTTGGACAGGATAAATTCATCTTGATAGAGAGGGATTAAATAGCCAGTTTCGGCGAAAATTGTGATCGTATTGTTATGCGCTTTATGGATAACCGGAGAGGTTTTATGCAACCTGTTTACGGAAACGGCCGGAGGTGTTAACCAGATTTTAAAACAGTCTTAATTGAGAGGAAATCAGGAAATGTTACAATTTTAAGATGGTAATTGTTTCCCAGATCAAACGATAGAGGAATGTTTCAAAGATGACAAATCTGTATTTGGAAAATGCTCGGCAGGGAAAAAATGAGTTTTGGCGATATTTTGTCACAACCATTGGAATGATTGCTATTTCTTTTTTGGTGACGTTAATTGCATTGTTGGTTGGTGTGCTGATCGAAGGTTCTTTGGATGTGATGAGTTTTTCTGAAACGACCTTGCTGGCAGCTTCGATGATTCCATTTCCATTTGCCACCCTGGTGTTGTGGCTGGCAACCCGATTTCTTCACCGCCGATCGTTTATCTCGCTAATTAATCCGCTGGGAAAAATTCATTGGAAACGTTTCTTTGCTTCGGCTGGAATCTGGTTGGTTCTTTCCGCACTTTCCGATGTGGTCCTGGCTGCTATGCAGCCGGGAAATTATGTCTGGGATTTTGATTGGAAGCGATTTTTACCCTATTTCTTATTGGTTTTGATCCTTGTGCCCCTGCAAACCTCCACAGAAGAATTGATCTTTCGCGGATATGTTGCGCAGTGGATGGGGCAGTACACCAAGCGGCTGTGGCTGCCGATCATTATTCCTTCCATCGTTTTTGGGTTGCTGCACAGTTTTAATCCAGAAGTTGGTGCGTATGGTTTTTGGATCACAATGCCGTTCTATGTTGGATTTGGTTTACTGTTAGGCTGGGTGACCTTAAAAACAGAAAGCCTGGAACTCGCTTTGGGGGTTCATATGGCAAATAATTTGTATGCCAGTTCTGTCGTTACTTTTCCGAATTCTTCACTACCTTCACCAGCATTATTCCGTATACAAGAATATGATCCGGTGATGGGTCTGTGGGTATTTGGTATTATTTCAATCCTTTATCTTGGAGTGGTATGGATGATGCAAAAAAATTGGATGAAGAAAGCAGTTTTGTTGAGTTTATTCATTTTGGTAGGATGTATGCCCATGACGCCTGCATCCCAAACGCCTGCTGTTGAAAAATTACCGCTGGCAGATTGTACTTTGCAGACCGCCGGTTTGCCGATGAGCGTGCAGGCAAAATGCGGTAGATTAACGGTCTTTGAAGATCGCGTGTCTGGTACAGGCCGCCAGATCGATTTACATATTGCGGTAATTCCTGCTGCCAGCCGGACACCGGAAGCTGATCCGCTCTTTTTACTGGCAGGCGGTCCTGGACAGGCTGCAACCGAAGCGTTTTTGCCCATGTTGTCCATCCTCAACGGCCTTAACATGAAACGCGACCTGGTGATGGTGGATCAACGCGGAACGGGTCAATCCCATCCGCTGCGCTGTGAAAGCGAAAGTGAAACCGCAGTGGGTGTTGAAAATCAAGACAAATCAGCTGAACAGGAGATCGAAACGCTCAAAACCTGTTTGGGAAATTTGGATGCGGACACGCGTTTTTATACTACCGATCTGGCTGTGCAGGATCTGGATGAAGTTCGGGCTGCGCTGGGCTATGAAAAGATCAATCTTTTAGGCGTCTCGTATGGCACCCGCACTGCGCTGGCTTATCTGCGCGACTTTCCTAATCGTGTGAGAACGATGGTGTTGGATAGTGTGGTGCCTTTAGGTTGGGGGTTGGGCAGCAGCACGGAAGCCGATACATTAAATTCTTTGGAACTGGTCTTTGGCCGGTGTAAGGGAAACGATGCCTGTAATAATGCATTTCCGGAGATTGATAAACAATTTGATACCTTAATCCAAACCCTGAAAGAAAATCCACAGGAGGTGGAGCTGCAGAACCCGTTAAATGGACAGCAGACTACCTTCCATTTGACGGATTTGCGTGCAGCAACAACCATCCGGTTGATGTTGTATACCAATGAAATGACGGCTTTGATCCCGTTAGTGATCCATCAAGCAAATACAGATAAAAATTACCAATCCCTGGCGGCACAGGCGATGATTCTCTCCACGGACTTCGACCGTTCATTGAGTGACGGTATGTATTTATCCGTGATTTGCAGTGAAGACTTCCCGCGAATGATCGAAAATGCAAGTGATACACAAACCATTTATCAGGTGGACCTGGAGAGAATGAAACAGGTTTGTGATGCCTGGCCGCATGCAGAGGATGTGAATATTGAACCGATCAACCAATCCTATGATGTGCCAGTTTTAATGATCTCTGGTGAGGCAGATCCGGTAACGCCTCCGGACAATGCACAGGAAATCAGCCCATTTTTCCCCAACAGCCTCAGCCTGGTTGCGTCCGGGTCAGGACATAATAGCTCCGTTCGTGGATGTTTTCCGTTTCTAATCCGTAAATTTATTGAAAGCGGTAGTGCGGTCGGTTTAGAAATCAGTTGTGCTAACTCGATTCAACCACTGCCGTTCTTCACCAGCCCGGTGAATCCACAACCCTAAGGCTGCCAAAGGAGTCAAATCATGATTGAAGTGCAAGGATTAAAGAAATCATTTGGAAAAGTAGAAGCAGTGAAGAATGTGACCTTCCGGGCGGAAGACGGGCAAGTGACCGGTTTGTTAGGCCCAAATGGAGCCGGAAAGACCACAACGCTGCGAATTTTATACACGATCCTAAAACCGGATGCCGGGACTGCCCTGGTGGACGGATTTCAAATTGGGCGCGATTCGCTGCAAGTGCAGCGCAAGATCGGTGTGCTGCCAGATAGCCACGGGTTATACCCACGCCTGACTGCCCGCGAAAATATTCGCTACTTTGGGCATTTGCATGGAATCAACGCGGGGACATTAGACCGCCGGATTGAAGAGTTGGTAAAACTGCTGGAAATGGAAGATATTATTGACCGGAAGACTGAAGGCTTTTCAACGGGTCAGCGGTCCAAAGTTTCTATTGCCAGATCGCTTGTGCATAATCCCGCTAATATCTTACTGGACGAGCCGACCAATGGTTTGGATGTTATGAGTACGCGTGCCATGCGGCAGTTTATTCAGCGGCTGCGTGATGAAGGAAAATGTGTTTTGTTTTCCAGCCATATTATGCAAGAAGTTTCAGCTCTTTGTGATCATATTGTCGTAATTGCGGAAGGTAACGTGGTTGCCAGCGGATCACCGGAAATGTTGAAGCAGCAAACTGGCCAGGATAACCTGGAAGACGCTTTTGTGCGTGTGATTGGTTCTGAGGAGGGATTGCAGCGATGAGGGCTGTTTGGATTATTTTCAAGAAAGAATTAATTGATAATTTGCGCGACCGCAGGTCTGTTTCCAGCGCGTTGGTGACACCGGTTTTAATGCCCCTAATGATCGTTTCTTTATTAATTGTGATGGGGCGAACCCTGCTTGCAGATCCGCAAGAAAAACCCTTGCAATTGCCTGTGATAGGCGCAGAATATGCACCAGCGCTCATCGCTTATTTTCAACAAAATAATGTTGAGATCATTCCGGCTCCGGTTGACCCAGAGACGGCGGTTAAAAACGGCGATGTGGATGTTGTCTTGGTGATCTCTGAGGATTATGCTGCGAAATTGGCTGAGGGTTTGCCTGCCCCTGTGCAGGTAGTGGTGGATACTTCCAGACAATCGGCATTAAATTCAACCGAACGAACCTATTCTTTACTGCAGCAGTATAGCAGTACGGTTGGCGTATTGCGCTTGCAGGCTCGTGGAGTAAACCCGGTTATTCTCTCGGCGCTCTCTATCGAGCGAGTTGATATGGCTACGCCGGAATCGCAGGCATTGATTTTCCTCAACATGATGCCCTTTTTGTTGATCATGACTATTTTTGTGGGCGGTATGTATGTTGTGATTGATACCACTGCCGGAGAGCGTGAGCGTGGTTCCCTGGAGCCTTTGTTAATTAATCCTGTGCCGCGCTGGCAGGTTGCGGTTGGCAAGCTGGCTGCTTCGCTTCCGTTTTCTGTTGCCACCCTGGGATTAACCCTGGTGCTCTTCCTGGCTGCTTTTAATTTGCTGCCGCTTTCTGAAATTGTTGGTTTCCCGCTCAGTTTGGATGGCCGGGCAATCTGGAACATCTTTATCCTTTGTTTGCCAATTGTTTTGTTGGCCTCCGGGTTGCAAATGTTGGTGGCCACCTTTACGCGCAGCTTTAAAGAAGCTCAAACGTATCTTTCACTGCTGCCTCTCATTGCGGGTATGCCCGGAGCATTTCTGGCCTTTCTTTCTGTCAAGCCTGGATTGGTTAATATGTTAATCCCGGCATTCAGCCAGTCGATTTTGATTAACCAGATCTTGCGTGGGGAAATGGTTATCGCCAATAACGTGATGATCTCCAGTGCGGCTACTTTGGTGTTCAGCCTGATCCTTATTGGGGTATCCATTCGCTTATATTCCGATGAACGGATTGTATTTGGCGGTACAGGAGGATAAATGAACAAACGATTTGTCAGCCTGATTTTGGTGCTTTTGACAATCCTGGTGATTCCGTTTCAAACAGCGGATGCTAAGTCGTATTCTGCTGATCGTTTTGATGTGGTGATTGATGTCCAACCGGATGGTTCCTTTATCGTAACCGAAGCGGTTACCTTCCGGTTTGTTGGCGGTCCATACACCTATGCATTTCGTGAAATTGAACTGAATGAAGTGGACCGCATTGAATTCCTGGAGGCGGCAATCGATGGACAGGTGCTGCCGCGTGGAACGGAAGCCGGACAGGTGGAAGTTAATTCGGATAATGATCCGGTTGAAATTACCTGGCATTTTGCCCCGCTTTCCGACGAGGTGCATACCTACACACTGCGGTATCGTGTAATTGGTAATGTGCGGGCAGCCGCAGGGCAGGATGTGCTCTCCTGGCAGGCCATCCCGGAGGAACATGAATACACGATTGACGCCAGCACGATCACGGTGAATTATCCGAAAGGCGTCGAGCCAGTCCGTGATCCGCAGTTGCAGGGATCAAAATCAAGTTATGAATTCTTGCCTGGGCAAGCGAAATTTGCCACCGGGAAAATTGATGATAATGAAGCATTGATTTTGACGGTGCAGTTCCCAGGCGGTCAGCTAATTAGTGAACCGCCTGCGTGGCAATTGGTTAATCTCCGGCGTGGTGAACAAGTTCGTTCTGCTTTACCAGTGGCGCTGGTTATTGGGCTGATCATTCCGTTGGGTTGGTTGGCCTGGCTGCTGCCCACACGGAAACGGGCGAAAATCGAGCCTATGACGGCCTTCCCAACCGGACCTGTAACGCAGCTTCCCGATGATTTGCATCCTGCCGCGGCTGGCCAATTGGTTCACGGGAATACAACCGTGATGTTCCAGGTCTTTGCTGTTGTATTAGATTTAGCAAGGCGCGGTTTGCTGCGTCTGGAAGAGCTTCCTGCACAGGGCTGGTTTAATAGCAAGGATTATGTAACCGTAGCGCTCAAGTCCCCTTCTGATTTGCAGGCACATGAACAACGCGTATGGGACTTCATCTTTGAAAATACTCAGGAAGGCGGTCACGGACGAAAAGTTTCCGAATTGGGCACGCGTTTTTCCAATCAATTGGAAAAATTTCGCCAGGAAGCAAAGGAAGAACTCCTGGCAAAAGGCCTTCTGGATGCTCAACGGGATAGTCAACGGATTAAGATTAATTTCCTTGCTTTAGGATTGTTTTTGGTCAGTGTGCTTATGATCCCCGGCGGCCTGGTGATGATCGGGGTGGTGGGAGATACTCTGGCCAAAATTGGGACGGTTCTTCTTGGGACTGGAATTGGTTTGACGATCGCGGGGAGCATTGGCTTGGGTGTGGCTGCTGGCTGGCCTGTATGGACAGCCAAAGGCCAGGTTGTGCGCGGCCGCTGGCAGTCATTTGACAAATATCTGCGGGAACTGCTTCGCCGTGACAGTCAGATGCAAGGAGATTGGTTTGAACCTTACTTGCCTTATGCAGTCGCTTTTGGCCTGGGGGATCGCTGGGTGAAAGCATTTCAAGAACACGGGCTTAATGCGGTATTGCCCTGGCTGCTTTCATCAGCCGGAACTCCAGGCGATCTTTCTGCTTTGTCTGCAGTTATCATCATCAACACTTCGACCAGCAGCGCGGGTGGTAGTGCTGGCGGTGGCGGCGGCGGTTCGAGCGGTGCCGGTTAATATTTTATTTGTTACGGGCTGTGCCAGCATGAGGCACAGCCCGTTTTTTTACTTAAGAAAATTGATAAGAGTCTTTGGAAGCGCGTTTGAATGTCGATATTAAAATATGGGTATAATACGCTGATAAGGTTATATTTTTGAAAGAGACCGAATGTCGATATTTTGGTACACCCTCAGCAGTCATCCCCATAAAGAAGAAGTCCTTTGGCGGCATTTAGAAACCCAGGGTTACGAAGTGTTTTACCCGCGATTGCGCGTGAACCCGGTTAATCCACGTGCCAGGAAGATCCGGCCGTATTTTCCAGGATATATGTTTGTGCATTTGGACCTGGAAGAAACGGGGCTTTCTGCGTTTCAATGGATGCCTCATTCCAAAGGATTGGTTTCTTTTGGCGGTGAACCTGCTGTAGTTCCTGATGCGCTGGTTTTCGCAGTGCGAAAACGTGTTGAGGAAATTGCCGCCGCAGGCGGTGAAGTATTGGAAGGGCTGCACAGCGGCGATTCGATAGTGATCCATAGCGGCCCATTTGCTGGATACGAAGCGATCTTTGATGAGCAGCTTCCGGGCAGTGAGCGGGTGCGTGTTCTGCTCAAAATGCTTAGCGATCAAAATGTGCCGCTGGAATTAAATGCAGGCCAGATTCGTAAGGCAAATAAACAGTCCAACCGGTCTCGGTGACCTCTTGAAACCATCAGCTGGTAGACAATCTCAATAAAACTTTTTTCAGCCGGCCGGTCACCCTGGTATGAAACTTGCTAAATCTTAAACGGTTATTTCAACGCAGGAATGGACCCAGCCTATGACGGAATCAATATCCCCAAAAACCTTGCAAACGAATAAGATCAATTTATCCCAGACCGTGACGGCGATATATCTTGCGTTGGTGCTTGTCGCATTTTTCGCTATACCCATTCTGGCGGTACGATGGCTAAAGACCCCCTTTATTGGTGGTTTTGTTGACCACGGATTGCGCTTCAATCATTCTGTTTCGATGGGCTCGCCGGATGGCTGGCTGGCAAAACGCGAGGGGTTGGTTTTTGGAGATCGATTACTGGCAGTGGACCAACACCCCGTTCATTCTATTCGCTCTCTGCAAAAGGTATTATCCGGATATTCATTTGGCGACCGGGTGACCCTGGCTGTCCAATCTGACGGGCAGCCTGAGCGCAGCATTTTGATTCAGCTCACTCGCTTTCCACAGGTGGACAGGGTTGCCTATGTATACGTTGCCTATGCTATTGGCATTCTGTGTTTAATTATCGCGATCTGGGTTTTCGTTCTTCGCAGGGCGCTGGTAAGCGGTAGAGTTTTCGCAATATTTGCGGGTTCTTTGGGGTTCGTGGTTGCGGGTTTGTTTGATCAATATACAACGCAGCGGCTGACTCTATTATGGGCAATTGCTCTGCCAATGGTGGGGGCAGGGGTATTTAACCTGGCGCTTTTACTCCCGCATGAAGATCAGCTGCTTAAACGGTATCCTTTGATGCAGGCAGGCAGTTTTTTGCTGGCATTTGGGTTGGCGATATATAGTATTTTTCAACTGTTCCAGCCAGCAGCAGAGCTTACCTTCCGGCAGGCCTGGCAAGTCAGCTTTTGGTTTGATGGTGCTTGTGTTCTTTTTGCCATTTTATGGTTTGGTGTGCGCATCACTCGTACCCAATCACCTGTGGAACGGGACCAGGTCCGGGTCTTACTCCTGTGCGGTTTGGCGGCGTTTGTCCCTGTATTAATCTGGCTTTTCATTTCTGCGTTCGGCAGGCAGCAAATCGGCTTTTCTCCGTTGCTATTTATGCCGATGGTGATTTACCCAATGGCTGCTGGGTATACGATCCAGCGCTACCGGTTGACCTATTCAGATTTTGTGTTTAGCCGGGCGGTACTGTATGCGATCATGGCGTTATTTGTTGCTTTAGGTTACGCACTCATTGTGACCGGCCTGAGTCTCTTTTTTGGACGAACTTTTTCATTCAATAATCCCTTCTATGCAGGGGCAATCTTTTTCCTTTTTGCCCTTTTGTTCGCACCGGTGCGCAATTTTTTTGAAAATCTGGTTAACAAAGCCTTTTTCCGCAGCAACCAGGTCTTTCAAGAAAAATTACGCGCCTTTGGCAGCGCATTGACCAACATGGTTGATTTCACTGAGATCATTGCTGTATTAAACCAGTATGTAGATGAGACCATGCAGCCAGACCAATTGCAGATATTTGTTTATGACCCATTAAGCGAAAGCTACATTTCAGCACGGAACGGGCGAGGGAAAAATAGCGATTTACGTTTTCCGGCTTACAGCGGTCTGGTGCAATTACTGCGCAGTCAGGATGCAACCCTGTACCTGTCCGGGTTAGACCGTTTACCAGCTGCATTACAAGCCGATCAAACAAGGTTAGCCATGTTATGCGCACAGGTGTTTGTTCCTCTGCCTGGCCGCCAGCGCTTATTGGGCTGGATGGCGCTTGGGCCGCGCCTGACGGGAGAACTATACTCCACCCGCGACTTGAATTACCTCGAATCGTTGGGTGATCAAGCTGCTTTGGCACTGGAACGCGCGCAAATGGTCAACAATATGGAGCGGCAGGTGCGCGAGATGAATGTGCTTGCCAGAGTGGCGCAAGGGGTCAATGTAACGATCTCTTTGGATGATATTTTTGAATTAATTTATGCGCAGACAACCCAAATTATCCCCGCCGATGAAGTGCGGATCATCCTGGTTGACCCGGTAAGCAAAGACCTGACCCAGGTGTTTTATGTCCAGGGAGATGAACGCCTGAGTGACCAGGAAAATGTGGTGATGCCGGTTGAACAAATCCTGGAGTATGAGATTATTCGGCAGGGCAGGTCTATTTTGACGGATGATTTCTCAGCAGAATGTCAGCGCCGTTCTGTACTGACCCCCCGTCATGATGTGTATGCCTGGATGGGGGTTCCCTTGAATGCCGGTGCTGACACAATTGGCGCATTTAGTCTTGCCAGGCGTGATTTGTCGGGTGGATTTGCAGCCGAGCAGCTTCATTTACTGCAGGCTATTGCCGACCAGGCTGCTGGAGCCATTGTCAAAACGCGGTTGATTTCCGAATCGGAGCGGCGAGCCCGCCAGCTAAAAACCTTAAACGAAGTCACGCGCCAGCTTTCATCAACGCTGGAATTAGACCCGCTGCTTAAGAGCATCCTGAAAAGTGCCGTTGACATTTTGAACTGTGAGGCAGGCAGCCTGTTGATGTGGGATGCACAAACCGATGAATTGGTGTTTGATGTGGCTATGGGGCCTGTTGCAGAAAGATTGGTTGGCAACCGGATGCCGTCTTCCGCCGGTCTGGTGGGAAAAGCATTCCGCAGCCGCGAACCGGTCATTGTGGTCGATGTGGCTCAATCGCAAGATTGGTTTAAGGGAAAAGACGAAGAGACAGGTTTTAGCACCAAATCGTTGTTGGTAGTGCCGCTGCTGGTCAAAGACGCTCCAATTGGGGTGATTGAAGTGATTAACCGGGTGGATGGGGTTAATTTTACAATCGACGACCAGGAATTGCTGACGGCGTTTGCGTCTCAGGCGGCGGTGGCGATTGAGAATGCCCGACTGTACACCATGACAGATAAAGCATTGGCAGCCCGCGTGGAAGAGTTGTCGGTTATGCAGCGAATTGACCGCGAGCTTAACACCAGCCTGGATGTCAGCCGTTCCATGAACATTACCCTGGATTGGGCGATGCGCCAATCAGAAGCGGCGGCGGGTTTGGTGGTGATGATCCAGCCGGATGGCGGCCAGTTAATGGCTTCTCAGGGGTATGGCGAGGAATTGGCTGCCTATCAGGAAGCGTATATTCCAATAAATCTATTGCATTGGGACGTTATTGCTGAAAATCGACGCCCGCTGCGGTTTTTGGTCGAAGATCATGGGACAGGCTTCTTGAGCGGTGTCCGCAGCCAGGTGGTCATTCCGATTCAACGGGAGAAAGAAGTTACCGCAATCATTTTGTTGGAAAGTGCCCGCCTGGATGTGTTCACGAGCGAAGTGCTGAACTTCTTGCAGCGCTTGAGTGATCATGCTTCCATAGCAATTGCAAATGCGCAGTTATATTCAGCGGTCCGGGCTGCCAATGTGGCCAAGAGCGAATTTGTTTCGTTTGTTGCCCACGAATTAAAAAATCCAATGACCTCCATCAAGGGGTATACCGAACTCCTGGCCGCGAAAGCTGTCGGGCCAGTTAATGACGCCCAGGCGAATTTCCTCTCGGTGATTCGCTCCAATATTGAGCGTATGAACACGCTGGTATCAGATCTAAACGATCTATCCAAGATCGAGGCAGGCCGCTTGCGACTGGACTTTGCTCCAACTTCCATGTCCGCGGTAGTGGATGAGGTGGAGCGCTCCACTCGCCGCCAAATTGATGAGAAGTCGCAAAAGCTGGAGATTCAATTGGCAGAAAATTTGCCTCAGGTCTGGGCGGATAAATCTCGAATGATGCAGGTGATGGTCAATCTGGTCAGTAATGCCCATAAATACACCGAGCAGGGCGGAAAAATCACCCTAGGCGCAGTGCGTTCTCCCAATCAATGGGATCCTCAAGGGGCTGCCGAAGTGGTGCATATCTGGGTCAAAGATACGGGTATTGGTATCTCACCGGAAGACCAGGCGAAAATTTTTCAGAAATTCTTCCGCTCTGAGGATCCAAAGACTCGCGAAGTGCCGGGAACCGGTTTGGGCTTAAATATTACCCGCAGCCTGGTCGAGATGCAGGGCGGGAAAATCTGGTTTGAAAGTGAGTTCCGCAAAGGAACAACCTTCCATTTCACGATCCCGATTGCTGAGCAATAAGCCGGGAATTTGGAGAAAATTCAATGATGGAAAATCAAGTCGCTTGGGGTTGGGCTGGTGGATTGGTCGGAAAATCGGCTGCTCAAGAAGCGGCTCAGTCCGCATTAAAAATGTTGACCATCACACCACCTGTGTTTGGGGTGGTGCTGGTTTCCTATGAGGTCGAATTGCAGGAGGTAATGGCCGGAATTACCGAGATGCTGCCGAATATTCCCCTTTGGGGATTTTCCAGCTACCGGCTGATTGCCTCACCGCAGCTGCATCCGCGCGTGGTAGTCGGTCTGTTCGCAGGAAGCGGTATGACTGCACGTCCGTTGTGGTTTCCGGCTTATTCTCAAGACTCGATTGGCACTGCGCTGGAATTTTCTCGAATATTGCAGGATTCTTATGCATTTAACAGCGTAATACTGGCAGCGGATGGGGTTAAAGGGAATGCTGCTCCAATTTGTGCAGCATTTGAAGGGGGGAACCTGCAAATTGCAGGCTGCCTGGCGGGAGGGGATTATCACCAGGCCAAAACGTACCAGATTGGTGGGAGAAATTCGGGCAGCGGAGCTCTTTCCGCCCTGCTGTTGGGGGGGAATTTAATGTTAGGAGCCGGAACCGGTCATGGCTGGAAGGAAATCGGTTTGCATTATACGGTCACCCGTTCGCGGGATATGTGGGTGCAGGGGCTGGACGGGGTGTCTCCGGCAGAAATTTATTCTCGGGTGTTCCAATACCCGCCGCGCGAATGGGCTTTTCCGCCGCTCAATGACCTGGTGCGCCTGTATCCTTTGGGAGAGGAGATTTATCCAGGGAGTGAGCAGTTGATCTTGCATGCTCCACTGCATGTGGAAGTGGATGGAAGTTTTCGAATGAATGTACCGCTTGCAGAAGGGCAGGTAGTGCGCATTATGATTGGTGATGCTGAAGCCTGCTTGGATGCAGCGCGGAGCGCGGCTAAACAGGCTGCCCAGGCTTTGAATGGTGCCAAACCGCTGGTGGGGATGGTTTTATTGGACCAGGCCTGGCAGTTTATGTTCGAATCCCAGCCAGCCCGGGTGTTGGAAACTGTGCAGGCGGAATTACCTGGCATCCCCTTGGTGGGGGCATACACATTGGGACAAATTTCTCGACTGGAACCCGCATCTCTGCCTGTGGTGTTTAACCAAAATATTCAAGTTGTTTTATTGGGCGAATTGCCAGCTGCCCATTAACTGAATTGCTTTTAAAGTACACAAGCCATCTTGACCATACCAAAGATGGCTTATTTATTGCATTAAGGTTAATGCCATTTCTTTTTGGGAATGATTATTGGGATGTAATTTTCCCGAAAATTGGCTGCCTATTCACAACCGCGAAAGGAGGAATTTGTTTCGATAGAAATTTCTAAATTTCAAAAGGTGAAAAAAAAGTCATTTTGACGTATGATAGGAATACCGGTGGGGGACGAGGAACTTTCCCCATCTATTCATCGTCATACCAGTATGGTGAGGTGGTTTCTAGCCATGAAAAAATTTGCATGGATGTGGGTAGCATTAATGTTTCTTATTCTCACAGGTTGCCGGCCAAATGCCGGAGATCCCAAAGAAGCCAATGGAGATTTGGTAGGTTCTCTGGCACAGCAGACTTCGGTGGCAAAGCAGACAGAAGTGGCGTTTCAAACCTTCGTAGCGCAACTCTCGGAGGTTCCCCCTACTTTGACGCCAAATCCTAAAGCTCCGTATCCAACTGCGACCTTTGAGCCAATCGTCATTGATGCGACCGTGCAGCCAGAGACCTTCCCGGCTGCCCCGACAGGCACTCAAGTGCCCTGTGATTGGGCGAAATTTATCAGCGATGTTTCCGTGGAAGATAATACAAAGTTAAGCTCCGGCGAGGCTTTTACCAAAACATGGCGGGTGCAAAATATTGGCACCTGTACCTGGACGGAGGGGTACACCCTGTTTTTCTCCAGCGGAGATGAAATGGGTGGAATGACCTCAGTAAATTTGGAAAAGAAAGTCCGGCCAGGAGATAACATTGATATTTCGATTCCGTTGATTGCTCCTGCAGAAACTGGAAAATTCACCAGCAATTGGAAACTGCGCAATGAACAAGGGGTGGTCTTTGGAATTGGCGAAAACGCCACAGCTCCTTTGGGAATTAATATTGAAGTCACCTCTACCCAACCGACTGACCCCAATAAACCAGTGGACTTTACTGCCATTTATTGCACTGCAGAGTGGTACAGCCTGGTGGGTCAGTTGCCGTGCCCAAGCCTGGCATTGAGCGGCGGCGCAGGTGCCGTGGTGCGTTCAGAAAAACCTGTTTTGGAAGGTGGTTATGTCGATAACGAACCGGCTTTGATCACCGTTCCTTCCAGCGGCAGCAGCGGCTATATCCAGGGCAAGTATCCACCTTTTATGGTTCAAGAAGGAGATCGTTTCCAGGTGGTTATTGGCTGCCTGGAAGGGTATCCGGATTGTAACGTGACTTTCCTGCTTAATTACACGGTGGATAATGGTCCGCTGCAAAACCTGGGCAGTTGGGGTCAAACCAACGATGGGCGTTATGAACGGGTGACGGTTGATTTGTCTGCTCTGGCTGGTAAATCGGTGCAATTTATCCTGGCAGTCGATAGTAATGGCGATGCAAAGGATGACCGTGCGTTCTGGTTGCTGCCGATTATCCGGCGTTAGTGGTTGTTTCTTGAAATTCAGTACGTAATAGGGATCTTTTTTTGTGTGTTTTGTGTGATTCAACGATCAGGAGGTACCATTCATGACCAAATCAATCACTTTTTCGAAATTCAATCGTTTTATTTTGCTTGTGACAGCTTTGTTGTTGGTGATCACTATGGTGGTAAACCAGCCGAAGATTGTCCAGGCCTATACAGGATATCCAACTTTCAGCATTGTCAGTGTTGAAAAAGATGTTTCTGTGACGATCCAGACCAAAAATTTACCCCCAAACCAGACCTTTACCGTCCGGATGGGTAAATTTGGTACGCTGGGCATTGGCGGAACCGTAGTCGGCACAACCGATTCGGGTGAAGGTGGTGTGCTTACGTTAAAGTACAACATCCCCGATGTATTAAAAGGCAGCACCTTGATTGCGATTCGGATGGACAGCACAGCCGGGTATTATGCTTATGATTGGTTCACCAACAGCGCGGCAACGCCTGCGGCTACGGCTACCCCGTCTGGAACAAAAACCCCGGCACCTACCGCAACAGCCGGTTATAAAGGAATCCCGACTTTCTCAATCGTCAGTGTGGTTCAGGGTGATAAGGTCACGATTAAGACGAGTAATTTCCCGGCCAAACAGACCTTTACGGTCCGGATGGGTGCGTACGGCACTCTGGGTGTTGGCGGAACCGTAGTCGGCACAACCGATTCTGGAGGTGGTGGTGCTTTTGAGGCCACCTATGACATTCCGGATGCGCTGGCAGCCAGTTCGAAGATCGCTATTCGTCTGGAAAGCCCTGCCGGGTATTTTGCCTATAACTGGTTTGTGAATGCACCGTTAGCGGCGACAGCCACACCGGTGCCGGGAACGACCCCCACACCCAAGCCGACGAGCATCCCCGGTTACACGGGTATTCCGACCTTCTCCATCTCGGCTGTGGTCAAAGACAGTTCGGTTACAATCAGTGCCAAGAATTTCCCGCCCAACATGACGTTTACGGTAAAGATGGGCGCTTACGGCACGATGGCCGTTGGCGGGACAACGGTGGGGACCAAAGAAACCGGCGCTGGCGGATCATTCAGCGAAACTTATACGATTCCGGATAACCTCAAAGGCAGCTCGAAAATTGCTATCCGTCTGGAGAGTACTGCGGGCTATTTCGCCTATAACTGGTTCTGGAATAACAACGCACCGTAGAAACGCGTAGATCTTGATCCCAACGGTTGAGACTGTTGGAGGATGGATCTCTACAGATTTTCGGTAAGAAAAAATCGGACTTCCAGTAATTCAGAAGTCCGATTTTTATTTCCTGAGGATGGTTATGCGGATGGCGGTTTTGATCGCTGCAGGATGGCATCTGTCATTCGGGCGGTCCGGACGACCGCTTCTACATCATGCACGCGTAAGATATCTGCGCCGCGCAATATGCCAACCACACAAGCCGCCAGTGTGCCTTCAAGGCGCTGCTCCGGGGGTAAGTTCAAGGTGTATCCAATAAATGATTTGCGCGATGGTCCCAGCAAGAGCGGATATCCTAATGTTTTTAGTTCGTTCAGCCGGTTAAGGAGTTCCAGATTTTGCTCTACTGTTTTTCCGAAGCCAATTCCCGGATCCAAAATGATGCGATCTTTCGGTATTTTTGCACTGGCAGCCAACTCCACGCTTTCCAGCAGTTCATGCTGCACATCCTGCAGCAAGTTGTTGTATGCCATGCCGACATATCGCCCACCGAGCCGTGCCTCCACGGATGCGTTGGTCGGCTTGCTGCGATTGTGCATCAAGACAACTGGCGCACGAAAACGAGCGGCCACCTGCGCAAGGTCCGGGTCGGCACGGAGCCCCCAGACGTCATTCACCCAATGGGCACCCGCTTTTAAAGCTGCTTCAGCCACACGCGCTTTGTAAGTATCCACTGAGAGCAGCGTGCCAAAATTGGCCGCAGCCAGGGCTTCAATCACTGGGATCACCCGGTCCATTTCTTCTTCTGTGCCGACTGGTTGAGAACCTGGGCGGGTGCTTTCGCCGCCAATATCCAGAATATCCGCGCCGGCAGCAATGAACTGGCTGGCCTGTTCCAATGCCCGCGGGATCAAATCGCTCTGCCGCATTAATCCGTCCCCTGAAAAACTATCCGGAGTAATGTTCAGAATGCCCATAACGTAGGTCTTATTTCCAAATAGGGGCATTGAGTAAGGATGGATCGTTTGTAAATCGGTTTCAGCAGCCAGCGCCTGGTAGGTCATCTGATGAACAGGGTGGATTTTGGACGGGATGAGGTCAGCCAGGGGAACGAGGACAAAGGACCGCCCGCGCATACGCGGGTGCGGTATTTGTAATTCAGGATCATCAACCACCATGTCCCCATAGAGCAATATATCCAGATCAATGACGCGCGGCCCATTGCGGAAGGTGGACTCGCGCCCCATTTGCTGTTCAATCTCTTTGAGGAGCTTTAAAACGTCTTGTGGTGAAAGATCACTGCTGACTTCAGCGACCTGGTTGAGAAATGCAGGCTGGTCCAGATATCCCCAGGGGTCGGTTTCGTACACCGGAGATACATGGATTACCTGTACAGCAGGCGCCAAAGCTGCCAAAGCGGTCTGTAAATTTGCCAACCGGTTATTGAGGTTTGATCCAAGCGCGAGATAAATCGTGGTGGTCATATATCCATTTCCGAAATCATTTATATCCGTTCGATTAAAGAAACCAGACCGGTATGCCCTGCACAATCCAGCGTACAACCCCAAGTTTGTTTATTTTCAAGCAGCCATTGGGCTGTTTGAACCGCGCCATGTATTCCACCGGTATTGAGAAATACCGGCTTGGGGAAACGATTAACGCTTTCGAGCGGATCCATATTGACCGCTGCCAGACAGGCTGGATAGGCATCGTCTGGTGCAATTTCTGTAAAATATTCAATCAGACCGCTGGTCAGGGTAGTCTGTGAACCGGCAAGCACTTTCCAGGATGTTAGCCGCAGAGAAGGGAGGATATTGTACCGCCCAACCACGCTGGGAGAGCTCAGGCAAAGCGCAGCACTGAAATGGAGGGTAGAATACCCCATCACGACAAGGTCCATCTCCTGGTTCATTATGGCGGCAGCAGTGGACTGGATCAGGTGCGCTCCCATGAGCGGTGTATCCGGCCAGATCATTACCGGCTTATCGGTTGAAAATTCTTCGGATTGCCCGCCTATCCAATGGATTTGATCAACCCAGCGCTCAAGAATTTTGCCCGAGGCGAGGAATTGCTGAAAGGCTGTTTGTGGCTGGGCATCTTCCTGGATTGCCGCTGCAAGGATGTATATTTCCCGCATGAGGTTTTAGGCGTTCCGGAGTGCGTTTAATGTGTCGGCAAGCAAACCGTATGCGGTGGTTTCCGGGCCTGGATTACTTTCCACGATGCCTAATCCGGGCAGGACATCTAATTTGAATTCCACATACGAACTGGTGCCATTGATTGAATACAAAGGAGAACCGGCAGACACCCGGGCTGGTTTCACGCTTGCTTCTAATAACTGCGCACCCTGGCGGCGAGCAGTGCAGACTAATTTCCAACGTTCTCCCGCCTTGGCAGCTTCTGCAATCATTTGTGGGGTGATGCC
>JAJUJY010000091.1 GCA_029265085.1 Chloroflexota bacterium | reverse complement strand
GAAAGATCAATTTTCCGGGGTTGGGGTTTGTAAAATCCATTCGCTCCCTGGCTGCTCGGTAGATAATGATTGCGGGTTAACCATAAATTTCTCACTCATGGATAATGGCGGAATACCTGGGTCTCCTTTCTGAATTTTTGTCCATCCAGTAAGATAAACCTCTCCAGGCTGGTCTGTTTGAACCCGGATCCACATCACATAATCTTCAAGCGCCTTGACCTTTCCTCTCCAACTGGTTTGTCCCTCTAGAACCCTGATGTGCTCTGGAAGAATGAAGCGCGCTTCAACCTCTTCAATATCCACATGAAAACGAAAGCTAATCCCAATCCAAAACGGCTTCTCGGCCACTGGCTGCTCTGGCACTTCCAGTAACAGGCGGTAATTACGTGAAACGGCCATGCATTTTTGGTTAAGGCATAAAGATTCGTATTCCTCAATCGGCAGGCCAGGCGCACACACAACATTCGGATATACCGTTTTTACATATGTAGTGTATTCTTTTGCAAATTCTACCTGCGATTCATGGATGGATTGGACACCTTCACATCCTCCAGCACGCATCAGAACGCACTCTCCACTTTCCCGACATGCTGTGCGAGAATCCTCAAACTCAAAATATTTAAATTCTGTTGCTCGTATATCCACTGTTGGCGTATTAAGCCTAAGGTAATGCTTAAGCCGATCGATTCCCTGGTTTGGTTTACATCCAGCAATACATACGGCAAAGACACAAATGCTGATGATTAACCACAGCCGTTTCATGTCCCATATCATCGGGAGCCTTCCTCACAAAAACAATTAATTACTTGCGGTTCCTGGAATAAAAGAACGGAATAACCACTGCGACCAAACTCAAGAACAGGAACAAAACACCCAACCACTGAAAATGCGGAACTAATCCTGAGAAGAAATATACAGCCAGGATTCCTAGACTCACGCTCAAGAAAAGCAGCCAACCTGATTTGATGTGTAGATCCGGGCTGCGTTTTCCCTGGCTGGAACGATTCTGGAAAAAATACTTTAAAATCCAACCAACCCCAAAAACAACCCCAATCCATTGAGCGAGGCGGTAAGATGGAAGCAGGTTTAACTCCCAAAAAACGAATGGAAGGAAAAAGGCCAGGCTGCTGCCGGTGAAAATCAGCACCAAGGAGATGAACCTTTTTCTGTCAGAGGTACCTACAGAAATTAACCTTTCTAACATCATCGGGAGAAGGGTTAATCCTGATAAACCCAGTAAAATCATGACAGCAATTTCTCCGTATCCAAACCCCATCAGTGCCGGAGGAGCAACAATCATAACAAAACCCCAGGCTACCCCTGCTGCACCAGTCAAGAACCACCGAAACCAGGTGGATTGCTGCTTTAATTCAACCACCATAACCCCAACAGCTCCCAGGATCAACGCCAGCAGCACCTCGCCAGGAAAAAGAATCATCATCAATTGGCTGATTCCCGGTACTTGATATTGGTACAGCCCAACATCTACCCATTGATACGTGGCATCCGGTTGGCGCACCAATACACCGCTGTGCCCCATCGCAAAAATAAGGTTTTTTGACTTGGGATCAAATAAAACATCAAAAGGCCCATCCGAAACCATCGAATCACCGGAAGCTCTGCGTGCATAAAAAGAACGCATGGCTTCAGAGGTTGGCCTTAATGAAAATTCCAAAGTGTACGTCCGCCCCGAATCAGTCGACCGCTCAATCGATTCCCCTCGGGTTGTACGATAGATCACCGAAGCATCATATGAATCCGTCCAGGTTTCAATTTCCGGTTGATCTTGATTCTGTGCATACAAAAATGAATAATCGCAGGTTGACGGAAGGTTTGCCTGGAAAGATGATTCCTCCCACTCCAATCCTCCAGAATCGGAAAGATAAATTGCCCGCGAGGATTGTGCAATTATTTTTTTATCCCATGATTCCAGGCAAATAATTCCTGTTTCCGGCTGCATTCCATTGGCTAAGGTCAATAAACCAGCAGCCGGAAGCAGCAGCCAACGCCATTTAGGCCAACCAGATGCCTTAACCGGCTTTTGAGCGTTCCATAGCCATGCTGAACCCGCCAGCGAGACCAAAGCTGTCAAATCCGTTGGATCCATTCTCCAACCAACCGGGAAACCGAATAACGCACTCGCAATCCAAATCAGGCTTTGGTGGAATGGTGGAATGGTTTTGGCTAATGCAAAGAGAATACCGGTTAAGCCAATAGATAGTGCGCTCACCCACAACGAATGCGCTTTGACTTTTTGAGGAATCAGCCAGGCCAATAATATTGCCACTACAAATGGGAAGAAGAACAACCAGGCAAAATCTCCTAGTTTTCCTGTCCACCAACCCGCCAAGTAAATTCGAAACAAATGGTCATTCAGCAGCAATATAACCATTGCCATAATCGAAACCGGATGGGACAGGCAATGGATAGCATGGAGAAAAGTTGTCCGCTGTGTAGCCACTTATTTTTCCTTACTGTAATGAAAGAAACTACTGATTAAAGGATGAATACTGAATTGTTGATCCTTGAATCCATTATAGGTCATTACAAGATGAGGACAACAACCAACCAGAATACAGACTGCCATTGATAAGCAAAAAAATCCTTCGAGAGATCACCGAAAAATAACATCCGGTCAAATCCTCGAAGGATGAATAAATCACCTGAATGCAGGATATGGAACGCTGGATAGAATTATCCGGCTTTTGACTTGACCTTTGGTCCCTGCGGGGTATCCATCAGCTCGTATCCGGCAGCCGCAATCTGATCGCGGATCGCATCTGCATCTTTCCAACGTTTTTCCTGTCGAGCGAATTGGCGTTGAGCCACCAGGTCCAAAATCTCTGCCGGGACTTCCTCTTCTTTGGGTTTCCACTCTGCAAGCCCGAGCCCCAAAACCCGATCAAACACCAGCAGAGTTGCCTTTTTCGTGGACGAGGGTAATTCAGATCGAACCAGTTCCCAAGTGACCGCCATAGCTCGCGGCATATTCAGATCATCGTTGACCTGGTCTGTAAATTTCTGGACAAATTCTTCATCTGCCGTTCCGGGTTCACCCCATTCATAAGCCGCCAAACGCAATCGAGACAATGATTTTGCGGCTCCATCCAGGCCGTCCCAGGTAAAGTTTAATTTTGCCCGATACAAAGCACTCAAGCAGAACAGACGGTATGCCAATGGGTCATAACCTTGATCGATCAGCGTTTGTACCCGTAAGAAACTCCCGGTTGATTTGGACATCTTGGCATCATCATCCAACTGCAAGAAGTAACCGTGCATCCAGAAGTTCGCCAGGCGCGTTCCATAGCAGGCTTCCGTTTGGGCAATTTCATTGGTATGGTGAACCGTGATATGGTCTTCGCCGCCGCAGTGAATATCAAAGTAGCTGCCAAGATATTTGGCAGACATTGCCGAGCATTCAATATGCCAACCCGGAAAACCAACACCCCAAGGTGAGTCCCATTCCATCTGACGTTTTTGATCTTTTGGGCTAAATTTCCACAAGGCAAAATCGGTTGGATTGTGTTTTTCACCCATATCTACCCGCATGCCTGCCTGCAGCCCTTCAATATCAAGCCGCCCCAGGTATCCATACCCACCCAAACGAGAAGTATCAAAATAAATTCCGTCTGAGGTGGTGTAGGTAAACCCTTTTTCTTGAATGCATTCAATAAACGAAATTTGTTCCTGGATATGATCTGTGGCTTTGCACCAAACCGTCGGTTCTTCGATATTTAACCGCTGCAAATCTTTTTTAAATTCTTCGGCATAATACTCGGCCAGCTCCCAGGCGGATTTTCCAGTCCGCCGCGAGCCCTTTTCCATTTTATCTTCGCCGGTATCGGCATCAGAAACAAGGTGTCCAACATCGGTGATATTCATCACGTGATTCACATTGTATCCGTTGAATTTTAGTACCCGCCGTAAGATATCTTCAAAGATATAGGTCCGTAAATTGCCAATATGAGCATAGTCGTAAACCGTTGGTCCGCAGGTATACAAACCAACTTCACCAGCCTTCAAAGGCTCGAATTCGCGCATACTGCGCGTATAAGTATCGTAAAGTTTCAAAGCACCCATAAGATTACTCGTGTTTCTTTTACCCAATTGTCAAAACAATGATTCCACCAATGGTCATTAACATGCCAATGACCGTTTTCAAAGTCAACGGTTCACCGCCCAAAATCAACCCCATTAAAGCTCCAAACAAAGGAGATGTAAACGCAATCGGCATCACCTTGCCCAAAGGAGCACCTTTAATGGCCGTATAAAAACACAGCATTCCCGCCGCACCAGCCACGATCCCGCCGCCAATCACCATATACAGCAAAGCTTTAGGACCGGCTTGAGGGACCGTTTTCCATTGAGGATAGCTGGCTATTCCCAAAATAATTAGTGCAACGGTTGTCCGGATTGTGATACCCATCGTTGGAGATAAATTTCCTAAATGCAATCCTTTTTTCTCAAAATAACCACCCACACCCCAACAGATCGCGGTTAAGAGAGCAAATAATTGAGGTTTCATTCCAATCATCCTCTATTTAATAAAATATACTAGCCTGCCTGATTTCCATGTATTATACAATCCAACCGCAATCCGGACTACCCATCCGAAAGATTGAATATCAGCACGTAAAAAATATCTTAATAGTTTTGTAAATTCTTATGAAAAGACTTGAAAAAGCCCTCCAAATCAGCTATACTGTGGAGGAAAGTGGAGCAAAGTGGGAGAAAGTGGTAAGGAACGCCAGATTTCCTCTGGCGTTCAGCCATTAAAGGAGATTTAGAACGAATGTTCCTCGGTCGATATGAGCACAGCATTGACGAAAAAGGGCGATTAACCGTTCCGGCTCGCTTCCGTGAACCGTTAATGCAGGGTGCGTATATCACACTTGGTTTTGATCAAAACCTGATGGTGCTCACCCCAGAAATATTCAAATTAATTTCCGAAAATGTGCGCCAAATGAGTATTACCGACCCGGAAACTCGCCTCCTGAAACGGTTGATCTTCTCTCATGCTGAATGGGTAGAAGTAGATCGCGTAGGGCGGATCTTGATCCCACAATGGCTGCGAAATGCTGCGCAAATTGACGGCAATGTAGTGGTTGTCGGCAATGATACCTATTTTGAAATCTGGTCTCCAAATTTATGGGAAAACCAGACGGAACAACTACAAGATAGCGAAGCCAACGCACGCCGCTTTGCAACCTTGAACCTACCGCTCTAAATAATCCTATGGAACCAGAAGCCCAATACCCACATCTACCTGTACTTTACCAAGAAATTATACTTGCTTTAAACCCGCACAGCCCAGGGAAATATATCGATGCGACTTTAGGCGCCGGAGGACATTCTCAAGGTATCCTTGAAGCGAGCGCACCCGGGGGGGAATTGCTGGCGCTTGACAGAGATCCAAGGGCGCTGGCAATCGCAAGCCAGCGCCTTTCAGTATTCGGCAGCAGGGCGCATCTTGTACTGGCTTCCTACACCACCCTCTTAGCACAAGTCCGGAAACTCCAATGGGATTCGGTCCAAGGAATTGTCTTTGATCTGGGTGTTTCCTCGATGCAAATCGACACGCCGGATCGCGGTTTTTCTTTCCTAACCGATGGACCGTTAGACATGCGATTTGATCCAAGCGATCCTGTGGATGCAGATCAAATCGTTAACCAATGGACTGAAACAGACCTGGCTGACATCATTTGGCGCTACGGGGAAGATCGGAATTCTCGCCGCATTGCCCGCGCGATTTGTGCAGCCCGTCCCATTCACACCACACTTCAATTGGCCGAGGTAATTCGCAAAGCATCCGGTGGTCAACGAGACCGCATCCATCCGGCAACCCGAACCTTTCAAGCTTTACGCATCGCTGTCAACCAAGAATTACAGGCGATCGAGAGCACCTTGCCCCAGGCAGTTGAAGCACTTGCCCCAGGCGGGCGGCTGGCGGTGATTTCCTTCCATTCATTGGAAGACCGTTTGGTAAAGCAGTATTTCCGTCGAGAAAGCAGTGATTGCATCTGCCCCCCAGAACAACCTATCTGCACCTGCAATCACAAAGCAATCATCCGTGATCTGACTCGCCACCCAATCGTTCCAGACGAAGATGAGACCCAGGTGAACCCAAGAGCACGCAGCGCTCGATTAAGAATTGCAGAGAAGTTATAGATTGGCATGACTGTTGCATAACATTGTGAGAATCACCATTTTGTAAGAAACCGGGAGAGCAAAACTATGACACAACAATTAATTCAAGCCTACCGACAGGCTCCCTGGCGCGCCCAATTACAATGGATTGGATGGTCCCTTTTGGTTGCAATGGTAGGAATGCTTATTGCTGCGCTTTATTTATCCATAACGGAGCAGGCAACGATTGCTGGTGTTCAAATTCAACAGAGCGAAGCAAAACGGGATGTAATATTAATCAAAATATCAGACCTGCGAACCCAGCTCGCCAACCAGACTTCCTTTGCAGTAATGAATGAGCGCGCTCGTGAAATGGGTTTCAAAGAAGCCAATTCCGAAGACACAATCTATATTGCCGTACCCGGTTATACTGGTCGTCAATTAGCACACCTGGCCCCTCCCATCTGGCAAGAGGAAAAAAATCCTTCGCTTGTTATTCCAGCGTATAAACAATCTTTGTGGGAGTGGCTGTTTAGTGGTACTTTCCGGATTCTTCGTCCGATGGGAGATTAATAATGCGCCAGGCAAAAGACTTCCGCATTCTACTCATTGGTGGCCTTTTTGCCCTGTTTGGGATATTAATTATTGGCCAAATGATCCGTATCCAAACCAATGAAAATGCCCAAAAACTCAAAGAATATTCCGACGAGAATTACACGTATGACGAACGGATCATAACCCCCGAACGAGGCAGTATTTATGACCGAAAAGGTTTATTGCTCGCCGGTAATGTTCAAGTATATGAAGTTGGAATTGCCCTAAACGAAGTTACCAATAACAACCTGGACTTTGTGGTCGGTGAATTAGTCCGCATTTTGGATATCAGCCGGGACAATGTGGATGCTATCCTGGCAAAAGCTCCCCCAAATTCGTACCAGGTCGTAGCTGACTTTGTTTCTCCGGAAAAAATTATCGCTCTGGAAGCGCAGATTAAAGAATATAAAAACCTTCCAGCCCCGAAAAAACGGAATGAAGTCCGCCCCAACCTGAACGGAATCCATTTCCTGCCCCACCTTCAGCGCAGCTATCCCGAAGGAAGTTTAGCTGTCAATATTTTGGGGTACTACCCATATTACAACACCAAAGAAGGTACTGGCACTTACGGGATCGAACAAAAATATAATCAATTGTTGTCTGGTACTCCAATAAAAGTGGTATTGCCGGTCAATCCAAATGACATCAAGGAAATTCCCTCTGTACCGCCTGGTTCCAGTCTGATCTTGACCATTGACCGCGAGATTCAGGCAGCCATGGAACGAATCGCAGATAAAGCGATGGAAGATACTGGAGCCGAATCCGCGACAATCCTGGTTGCAGACCCAGAAACGGGTGAAATTTTGGCGATGGCCAACACACCGCGGATGAACCCCAATACCTACTGGGACCATGATAACACCTACCCGAAAGCTTACATGTTCAACCGTGCGATCAGCCAGACCTATGAACCAGGCTCTGTTTTCAAAGTGTTAACCATGGCCGCCGCATTGGATGCTGGAGCTGTTGCACCAGATACCAGCTTCCTGGATACGGGCGTGATTGAAATTGGCGGTATTTATATCTATAACTGGGATCGTGGAGCCTGGGGACCACAAGACATGACCGGTTGCATGCAGCACTCGTTGAATGTGTGCCTGGCCTGGATTGCTGAACAATTAGGCCCCACAAAATTTTATGAGTATATTCAAAAATTTGGGATTGGACACAGGACCAATATTGATCTGGCAGGTGAAGAACTCTGGCCGTTGTCTTTACCAGGGGATGAGTGGTGGACACCGGTAAATCTCGGCACCAATTCTTTTGGTCAGGGTTTAGCGACTACCCCAATTCAAATGATTACAGCGATTTCAGCCGTTGCAAACGATGGCAAAATCATGACCCCGCATATTGTTAAAGGCTACATTGATGATGGGCGGCAAATTGATATCCAACCTACAGTTTTGAGCACCCCCATCAAGCCGGAAACAGCCCGCACGCTAACAGATATGTTGGCCGTATCCCTGGAAAATGAAGCCTCCTCTGCTTTGGTTCCTGGATATCGTGTTGCCGGAAAAACCGGTACAGGCCAGATCGCTACGGATGACGGATATACTTCCAGCTTAACCAATGCCTCATTTGTTGGCTGGGGGCCGGCTGATGATCCAAAATTTATTGTGTATATCTGGCTGGAAAAACCAACCACCGCACCCTGGGGTTCTGTGGTTGCAGCACCAGTCTTTAGCGAAGCAGTCAAAGAGCTGGTGGTCTTGATGGATTTACCGCCCGATGAAGTGCGGATGCAGCTTGCTTCTCAATAAGGAAATGAATTGTGCTGACACTTGCCGATGTAATTGAAGCCCTAACCAATACTCGCCCTGAAGCCGCCTCACTGGTCATTAGTGAGGCAGCCATTGATTCACGCCAGGTAATTCCAGCCGGGTTATTCGTTGCTATTCCAGGCGAGCGTGTGGATGGACATCAATACATTGAGCAAGCTTTTCAACGCGGTGCACATCTGGCTCTTATCGAGCGTGATGTGGATATCCATGTTCCAGTGTTGGATGTACGCAGCGGCAGTTTCGCGCCAGATTCAACCCTGCCCAATACGCCCTTCTGCCTGAGAGTGGACAACACCATCAAAGCCTTGCAAACCATTGCAGCCTATTGGAGACGGCGCTTAAACATTCGCGTGGTAGGAATTACCGGATCCGTAGGAAAGTCCACAACCAAAGAACTGATCCATGAAGTGCTCAGCCAACGTTATCGCACCCTCAAAAACGTGGGCAATCTCAACAACGAAATTGGGCTGCCGCTAACCATCCTTCGTCTGAGCCCGGGACACCAATATGCTGTCCTCGAAATGGGTTTCTTTGTTCCGGGTGAAATCTCTTTCCTGTGCGATATTGCCCAACCTCAGGTCGGCGTTATCACCAATGTGGGAACGGTTCATGCAGAGCGCGCCGGCTCACAGGAAGAGATTGCTCGCGGTAAATCCGAACTGGTTCAGTCCTTGCCCTCTGCGCCGGAAGGGATCGCCATTCTCAATTATGACGATCCGTTTGTCCGGCCAATGGCCGAAAAGACCCGCGCCAACGTGTTCTACTATGGATTAGATCCTAAAGCAGATTTGTGGGCGGATCAGATTGAAGGGCTTGGATTAAAAGGAATCCGCTTCCAATTGCATTTTCGCAAGGAATCAATCCATTTGCGGGTGCCGATGATTGGACGGCATTCGGTGCACACTGTTTTGCGCGCAGCTGCGGTTGGCCTTGTGGAAGGCCTTAGCTGGCAGGAAATTGTCAGCGGTCTGCAGCACGGTCATACACAATTGCGCCTGGTTGCGGTTCACACAGAAAATGGCGCATTGATCCTGGATGATTCTTATAATGCTTCGCCAGAATCAACTTTGGCCGCTTTAAATCTATTAGATGAAATGGACGGCCGCAAAGTGGCCGTTTTAGGAGATATGTTAGAATTAGGACCTTATGAGGACCAAGGTCACCAGATGGTTGGCGTACGCGCCTCTGAAGTGGCAAAAATCCTCGTAACGGTCGGTCAACTAGGCAGAAAAATTGCGGATGCCGCACGTGCCAATGGGATGCCGGCCAAAAACATTATCCAGGTTGACGATGTACCCCAGGCTGTTGAAGTCCTTCGTGAGCTGCTTGGCGCAGGTGATGTAGCCCTTGTGAAAGGCAGTCACGGTTTACGCATGGACCGCATCGTCACTGCATTGGAGGCTTACCAATGAAAGAAACGTCACTGGCCCTGGCACTGAGCGGTTTAAGTTTCATGCTTGCCGTCATTTGGGGCTCTCCCCTATTGCGGATCCTCCGCCATTTCAAAATCGGAAAAATGATCCGCGTGGAAGAACCCGGATCGCACATTGTAAAGATGGGCACCCCAACAATGGGTGGGGTCATGATTATCGCTCCGGTTTTACTGGTCACCATCTTATTGAATGCAGTTTCGCTGCTTGGAGTACCGGTTATTGGGCGTTCGGTGCTTTTACCGATGCTTGTACTGGTTTTGTATGCCGTCTTAGGTGCGATTGATGATTGGGAAGGCATTCGGGGACCACGCCGCGGTTTAGGTATGCGCGCCCGCACAAAGTTCATCTTCCAGCTCGTTTTAGCGATTGGAATTGCTTTTGTTTTAAAATACATGCTGGGTGTACCAGAATTATATTGGCCGGGTTTTGAAGAACCCATTCCGCTGGGTAATTTATATATCCCGATCGCGGTATTTATCATCGTTGGCATGTCCAATGCAGTCAATTTCACCGATGGGCTGGATGGTCTGGCCGGTTTGATATCAGCCACTGCCTTTGCCGCCTACGGTGGAATTGCTTTATTACAAGGACAGGTCTTTGTTGGCCGGTTCTGTTTCACCCTGGTAGGCGCAATTTTTGGCTTCCTTTGGTTCAATGTCCATCCAGCCGAACTTTTCATGGGCGACACCGGTTCCTTATCGATCGGGGCCACATTGGCAGTTGTTGCCTTAATGACCGGCCAATGGCTGTTATTACCAGTGATTGCCATTATCCCAGTCAGTGAAGCGATGAGTGTGGTCATTCAAATTTTGTACTTCAAAGCCACGAAAGGGAAAAGAGTTTTTCGGATGGCTCCCCTTCATTACCATTTTGAATTGGGTGGATGGAGTGAGACCCAGGTCGTTCAGCGTTTTTGGTTAATCGGTTTATTATTCGCGATGCTTGGCGTCGCTGTTGCACTGGTGTAATCATGCAGAATTGGATGAACCGCCGCGTATTGATTATCGGAGCCGCCCGCCAGGGACTGGCTCTCGCGCGTTACCTGGTTCACCAGGGTGCAAAAGTCACGTTAAATGACAAACGCACTGTTGAACAGATGCAGCCAGTGATGGATAGTCTGCAAGAGCTGGCCATCCATTGGGTGCTTGGTGATCATCCGCTAACCGCATTAGATGAGCAGGACATTGTATGTCTCTCGGGTGGTATTCCGCTAACGCTGCCAATCGTTCAAGAAGCTGAGCGCAGAGGGTTGCTGATCTCAAACGATTCTGAAATCTTCATGGAAGCAGTACCCTGCAAAGTCATCGGTATTACCGGATCCGCAGGGAAAACCACGACCACAACCTTGGTTGGCCGGATGGCTGAAGCAGCAGTATGTTGCCCTCACAAAGCCTGGATTGGCGGGAATATCGGTCTGCCACTGGTGGAATACCTGGATCAGATTCAACCCAGCGACCTGGTCATTTTAGAGCTGTCCAGCTTCCAACTCGAGCAAATGACGCACTCGCCCTACATCGGGGCAATTTTGAACATTACACCTAATCACCTTGACCGGCACGGCACGTTGGAAGCTTATACGGCAGCGAAAGCCCGTTTATTAGATTTCCAATCTCCCACCGATATTGCGATTCTTAACCGCGATGATGCAGGATCCTGGAATTTAAGCACAAAAGTTCATGGGAAGCTGGTTTCCTTTGGGTTCAACCACCCGCCAGCTGGCATACCCGGAACTTATGCCCAGGATGGCTGGATTTGCTGGTACGATGGCGAAACAGATATCCAGGTCCTGCCGCAGGAATTAATTTTGTTGCGCGGTGATCATAACATTGCCAATGTCCTGGCTGCCTGTGCGGTTGCGTTTGCGGCGAAATTCCCGGTTGAGGCTATGTGGGCAGGTATTCAGAACTTTAAAGGGGTCTTCCATCGATTGGAATTAGTCCGCAGCTGGAACGGGGTTCGCTGGTACAACGATTCGATTGCTACCGCGCCAGAACGAACCAGTGCAGCCGTTCGGGCATTTACAGAACCAATTGTTCTCATGCTCGGTGGTCGTGACAAGAATTTACCCTGGGAAGATCTGGCAGCTTTGATTCGCCAACGGGTAGATCATGTGATCGTTTTCGGTGAAGCCTCCGAGAAAATTATGACCGCAATCGGGCCGGTAATAGACGGACAGCGTCCCCACACAGTAGATCGTTGTGCCGGTTTAGCAGAAGCGGTTGAGCAGGCTGCCAAAGTATGTACGGCAGGAGATGTTGTTTTATTATCTCCCGGTGGAACGAGTTTTGATCAATTTAAAGACTTTGAAGAAAGAGGAGAAATATTTAAAAAATGGGTGAATCAACTGCCGTAAATAGTAAAGTCTCCTCAAATAAGCCAACCTCCCAACTTCACCCATTGCGGTTAGGGATTGATGTTCCGTTGCTGCTGGCTGTTGCCTTTTTGTTTGGTTTTGGCCTGTTGATGGTCTATTCAGCCAGTTGGATGCCTGCAATTATGGCAGATAAACCTGCAAATGCCTTCTTTTTGAATCAAATCAAATGGGGATTTGTGGGACTGATCGGGGCAACCATTGCCATGTATTTTGATTACCGGCGATTGAAAAGATTGGTTGTGCCGATCATGCTGGTCACCCTGATTTTATTGGTTCTTGTGGCTACCATTGGCGAGCTTCGTTTTAACGCGCGCCGTACCTTGTTCAATGGCTCCATCCAGCCCTCGGAACTCGCAAAAGTCGTTGTAGTTATCTACCTTGCATTCTGGTTGGACTCCAAAAAGGATGTATTAAACAAATTGGAATTTGGGTTGTTTCCTATGGTTACCATCCTTTCGATCATCTCTGTTTTGATCTTCTTCCAACCCGACTTTAGCGCGATTCTAACCATCATGGTACTGGGCGGCTTGTTGTTCTTCCTGGCTGGCGTTGATTGGCGCCAAATTATCTTAATTTTGACCATTGTTCTTGTACTCGGCCTGGCTGTTGTACTCTTAACCGACACTGGTCGAGCCCGTATTGATAATTATGTTGAAGGTTTTCAAAACCCTGAAAATGCCTCCTACCAGCTTCAAAGATCGCTGGAATCTGTTGTACGCGGTGGTATCTTTGGGGTCGGAATTGGCAAAGGCACGACCAAATTTACTGGCTTACCCGTATCACACACTGATAGTATTTTTGCAGTGATCGCCGAAGAAACCGGTTTGATTGGTGCTACTGTAGTCGTCCTAATGTACATGGTTATTTTATGGCGTGGTTTGAAAATAGCCAGCCGCGCACGTGATCTGGTAGGAAAATTAATCGCAGCTGGATTGACCATCTGGATCATCCTAGAAGCCTTTATTAATATCGGTGTGATGGTTCAACTGGTTCCTGTGGCTGGAAATGCCTTGCCCTTAATCAGTTCTGGTGGATCAAACTTGACCATGACATTAGGTGCTTTAGGTTTGATTATGAGCGTTTCGCGTGTCTCTTCGCACGAAAACGAAATTCAAGAAGGGAGGTCATTCGGTGCGGTTGTTAATTTGCGCCGGGGGAACCGGAGGCGGCGTGTATCCCGCCCTGACCGTTCTTCAGGCTCTTGGGAGTAATCAGGTTGATGTTTTATGGGTAGGCGGCCAAAACGGCATGGAAGCTGAATTGGTCACTCGCCAAAACATCCCCTTCACCGGCATACCCGCAGCAGGTGTGCACGGCGTAGGACTGCGTTCCTTACCGGGCAACTTGTGGCAGCTTTTCCGCGGTTTGCTGGCCTCTTACCGCATCTTGAATGAGTTTAAACCGGACGTACTGCTTTTCACAGGCGGCTACGTCGCTGTCCCGATGGCATTGGCTGGGATTAAATACGAAAGTCTGCTTTACGTCCCGGATATCGAACCAGGGTTGGCATTAAAAGTTCTGGCTCGTTTCTCTGACTATATTGCCCTGACCAGTGATGAATCGCGCCAGTTCTTCTCGAAGCGTACACCGATGGTTAAAACCGGCTACCCTACCCGGCCAGACCTTGTTCAGTGGAATCGTGAAAACAGCCGGCAGTTGTTGGGCTTAACCAATGACCTTCCAGTTTTACTGGTCTTTGGCGGCAGCAAAGGTGCCCGCTCAATTAACCGCGCAATCACCGCCAACCTGACCGAGATCTTATCTTTTGCTCAAGTTGTCCATATTTCCGGCAAGCTGGACTGGGAAGAAATTCAGAAAGCGAAAAATAATCTCCCCACAGCATTGAGTCAACACTATCATGCGTACCCTTATCTGCATGAAGAGATGGGTGCAGCCCTGGCGTCAGCCGACCTGGTAGTATCTCGTGCTGGCGCTTCCACCCTGGGAGAATTTCCCCTCTTTGGCTTACCCGCAATTCTGGTGCCATACCCATATGCATGGCGTTATCAAAAAGTCAACGCAGATTTTCTTGTCAAAAATGAGGCAGCGGTTTTCATGGAAGATGCAAACATGGGACGGCAGTTATTGCCTACCCTGCGCACTATTCTTTCTGACCCTGAACGGCTGGCTAAGATGAAGCAATCCATGCTCTCACTGGCTCAACCTCAGGCCGCAGAACGTATCGCAGATTTGCTGCGCGAATTAGCTGCCCGGTCACGACAGAAAGGCAAAGCAGTATCATGATCAGCCTGAATGTAATTTTCTGGATGTTCGTTATTTTATTTGGCCTGATTGGCAGCATGCGCGGCTGGGCCAAAGAACTGCTTGTTACCTTTAGCGTTATCCTCTCCATGTTTATCCTGACGGTCCTGGAACGGTTTGTTCCGTTTATTCGCGACACATTACCGGTAAGCGCTCCGACCTCGTTATTCTGGTTGCGCGTTTTGGTCCTTTTGTCATTGGCATTTTTTGGTTACCAAACACCAAATTTGCCCAAACTGGCAGGGACAGGTCGTTTTGCTCGAGAACGTTTACAAGACACCTTGCTAGGTTTCTTCTTAGGCTCAATAAACGGATATCTCCTGGTAGGTACAATTTGGTATTTTCTCAATGATGCCCGGTATCCATTTCCCATTGTCCTCCCTCCCGACCCGAATTCTCCGATGGGACAGGCAGCCTTGCGATTGCTGCCTTTCTTGCCCCCCCACTGGTTGGGTACACCGGTAATCTATTTCGCAGTAGCCCTGGCTTTTGTATTTATTCTGGTGGTATTTATCTAATGAAACACATTCACCTAATTGGCATCGGCGGTACTGGCCTTTCGGCAATTGCCCGGCTATTAAAAGAGCGCGGTTTCATAGTGAGCGGCTCTGACCGGGCAATGTCTCCATTGGCACGCCAGTTAGCGGAAGACGGCATCCAGGTCTTCGTTGGTCACCAGGCAGAAAATATCGCCGGTGCTGATGTGGTTGTTCGCTCCTCTGCAGTCCAATTGGACAACCCCGAAGTACAGGCAGCAGAAAAAGCTGGGATCCCGGTTTTAAAGCGCTCTGATTTCCTTGGACAGGTCATGAGCGGAATGACCGGTATTGCAATTGCCGGTACACATGGAAAAACCACCACCACCGCCATGATGGCCTGGACTCTCTACCGGTTAGACCAAGACCCTACCTACATCATTGGCGGGGTTTCAAAGAATTTGGGCAATAATGCGCACGCCGGTACTGGAAACACGTTTGTCATTGAAGCTGATGAATACGACCGGATGTTCCTGGGGTTGCAGCCTGAGATCACTATCCTCAACAACCTGGAACATGACCACCCTGATTGTTTCCCAACTATGGCGGATTACGAAGCTGCCTTTGAACAATTTGTTCGCAATCTCAAACCGGGCGGATTGCTGCTAGCTTGTGCTGACGAACCCCATGCTGCTGCACTGGCTGCTCGGCAGGCAGAACAACCTTTCCGAACATTAACTTTTGGATTCTCTGAAAATGCAATGTACCAGGGTGTCAATATGGAAGTAAACCAGCTAGGTGGGTTTGATTTTCAGATGCTCGCCCACATTCCTGGCCGTGAAGCAAATATTTTGGCTACCGTTCAATTACAGGTACCCGGCCTGCATAATGTAGGGAATGCCCTGGCTGTCCTGGCAGTCATTGATCAATTAGGACTTTCTTTAGAGCAGGCAGCGCAGGCTTTGAGTGAATTTACCGGAACTGGCCGCCGCTTTGATATTCTCGGAACCGTGCATGGAATTACAATAATCGATGACTATGCGCATCATCCTACGGAGGTGCGTGCCACCCTTTCGGCCGCCCGCAGCCGTTATCCACACCAATCGATCTGGGCAGTCTGGCAGCCGCATACCTTTTCGCGAACGATGACTCTTTTGAAGGAGTTCACCCAAGCATTTCAATTGGCCGATCAGGTCATTGTCACAGAAATTTATGCTGCCCGAGAGCATAATGATCAATTCTCAGCCCGCCAGGTTGTTGAGCAGATGAACCATGCCTCTTGCTGTTTTATTCCAACCCTGGCAGAAACCAGCCATTATTTGCTCGAGCATCTTCAGTCCGGCGATATTCTTCTGGTCTTGTCAGCGGGAGATGCCGATCAAATCAGCGCATCCGTTTTAATCGGTTTGCAAAACAGGGAGGATGCCCATGCCTGAACCCAAAGTCCATTCTTACGAATCTGCAATTTCTACCCCAGCGGTTCGACTCGAAAAGAAAAACAACCGAGGGAACACAGGTATAAAAGGGACTGAGAAAGCAGAAAATCAGTCCGCTGAACAGGATACCCCCCAACGAGAACAGATTGTCAACCGCTTGATTGATTTTATAAAGACGCTTTAGGAGATTGAATGTCGGTTTCTTCATCTGGTTTACCACTTCCAAAACTGCGCGAACTGTTTGGCGAACGCCTTCAGGAAAATGTACGCATGGCCAATTACACCTCAGCCCGTGT
>JAJUJY010000148.1 GCA_029265085.1 Chloroflexota bacterium | reverse complement strand
GTAAGCCCGGAATTCAGCCTTGCCCAGGAAGGCGCAATACTTGGTAATGGCAGCCGTTAAGGTCGTCTTCCCATGGTCAATGTGTCCCATGGTACCTACGTTCAAATGCGGCTTACTGCGATCAAATTTCTGCTTCGCCATTCTTCTACTCCTTGGCTCCTCTTAAATACATCAAAAGGGTCCTGGTACAATCGGCAAAAAGAGCCCTCAATGGGAGTTGAACCCATGACCCCGCCCTTACCAAGGGCGTGCTCTACCTACTGAGCTATGAGGGCTTGCCGTTCTCCAGACTCTTTCCGCGGTTGCGGTGAGCTAGTTGGTCGTAAAACGACCAGTGGGCGGTGAAGGATTCGAACCTCCGAAGGCGTGTCGCCAACTGATTTACAGTCAGTCCCCGTTGGCCACTTGGGTAACCGCCCATACTGCTTGCCCGAGCTGTTGCTGGCTCGCAAGTGAGGTTGTTCTTATTGTAACCTAGATCAGCCTCACTTGCCAGCCCGCAACCTGAGCCGACGATGGGAATCGAACCCATAACCTACCACTTACAAGGCGGTTGCTCTGCCGATTGAGCTACGTCGGCGCTAAATTGTTAAATTACACATTAGCGCGTGTGATTATACCAGACCACATTTTTAAAGGCAAGGTTTTGAAAAATGAGTTTCCCTGCAACGGTGCAAAAGTGTATCAGACCCTCCCCCAATCGTCAAGCAATTGGCTAACTTTAATGTATAATCATACCAGAAACCGGAGGCTCAATGGAAATTAGTTGGTACGGACATTCCTGTTTTCGCATTGTCGAACGAAATCTCGCTTCGGTGGTATCAGACCCCTATGATCACCGCGCGGTAGGTTATGCTCCCTTAAAGTTAAAAGCGGATATTGTTACGGTCAGCCATGCTGCGCCAGGACATAATTTTCTCTCGGCGGTTAAGGGTGATCCTTATTTGATTACTGGACCGGGTGAATTTGAGGTGGGCGGTGTGTTTATTACCGGAGTGCAAACCAATGGGCATTCCAAACACACCCAGGATGAACCGCGTAATACCCTTTACTTAATTGACTACAACGGGATTAATGTTTTGCACCTGGGCGATATGGACCGCGTGCCAACGCAGGCCGAAGTGGAATCCCTGGGGCCGATACATATCGTTTTGGTGCCCATTGGCGGCGGCGAGGGATTGAATGCGGCTAAAGCGGCTGAAGTGATCAGTTTGCTGGACCCCAATATTGTGATTCCCATGCATTATGCAACACCAGAAGCTACGGTGAAGCTGGACCCGCTCAGTAAGTTTTTGAAAGAAATGGGTGTATCTGGCGTCAATTCGCAGCCCTCTTTGAAAGTTACTTCTGCCTCTGCTTTGCCAGAAGAAACACAAGTTGTCGTTTTGGATTACCAGCATAATTAGAGGAGTTTGCATTGGCTGTTAAGTTGATCATGTCCTGGGATATTGCCCCAGATCGCGAACAAGAGTATTTTGAATTTGTGGTTCGCGAGTTCATTCCAGGCGTTCAGCGCCTTGGTTTTGAACTGAGCGATGCCTGGGCGACTGTTTTTGGTGATCAACCGCAAATTCTGGTGGGTGCGGTGGTTCCAACCAAATCCAAAGCCAACCAAATTCTGCACTCGTCAGAGTGGTTAAGCCTGAACAATCAACTGCAGGATTTTGTGCAGAATTACTCGCACAAGATTGTAGAATCGCGGAGCGGCTTCCAGTTTTAGGTGCAGGAATTAAGATGACCGAATTTGCCCGGCTGCTGCTGGATTGGTATGCGAAAAATGCCCGCCAGCTGCCCTGGCGTGGACACCCAGACCCATATGCTGTCTGGGTGTCTGAGATTATGCTGCAGCAAACACGGGTGGAAACAGTTATCCCGTATTTTGAACGTTGGATGGCTCGTTTTCCAACCCTCCGTTCGCTGGCAGAGGCGCAGGAACAGGATGTTCTACAGCTTTGGGAAGGCCTGGGCTATTACAGCCGGGCGCGCAATTTGCATAAAGCGGCTCAACGGGTGATGCAGGAGTATGCCGGACAATTGCCTCCAGGCCGCCAGGCGCTTGAGCGGCTGCCCGGAATCGGCCGCTATACCGCAGGGGCGATTGCTTCGATGGCTTTTGGCCGCGATGAAGCTGCGCTGGACGGCAATATCCGGCGGGTGTTGGCGCGCGTGTTTGATGTGCAGGTGCCGGCGCGCTCTGCCGAGGGGGAGCGGATATTATGGGAACTGGCGCTCCAGCATTTACCGCCTGGCCGGGCGGGTGATTATAACCAGGCGATGATGGACCTGGCTGCGGCTATTTGTACGCCCCGTTCGCCGCAATGTTTGCTGTGTCCTTTGTATGCTCTGTGTGAGGCGGCACAACTGGGGCAGCAGGAAGAACGGCCTGTGCTGGAACCCAGGCCGGAAGTGCCGCATTACCTGGTGACTGCGGCCGTGATTCACCGCAATGGGCAGGTTTTGATTGCTCGCCGCCCATCCGAAGGGCTGTTGGGCGGATTATGGGAATTTCCGGGCGGCAAGGTGGAGCCAGGGGAAGAGCTGCCGGATTGTTTGCGCCGTGAAATTTGTGAGGAATTGGGCGCAGAAGTTGCGGTGGGTGAGAAGGTGGGGGTGTTTCGGCACGCCTATACTCACTTTAAGGTGACGCTGCATGCCTTTCACTGCCAGTTGAATGTGGGCGAGCCGCAGCCGATTCAAGCCAGTGATTTGCGTTGGGTATCGTTGAACCAGTTGGCGGATTTTCCTATGGGGAAGATTGACCGGCTAATTGCCAATGCGCTCAATCAGCCGCAATGACCGGAATTATTGTAAGCCGGCCGTTGAAGCAGCGCGGAACAGGATGGTGCTGAATGGGAGCCGAAGAATCCACTGCGCTTGATCGTGAGAGAATGGTAACTTATCAGCTTGAGCAGCGCGGGATACGCGATCCGCAGGTATTGGCTGCGTTTCGCAAAGTTCCACGGCATGAATTTGTACCGCGTGCGTATCAAACCCAGGCGTATGAAGACGGACCCTTACCCATTGGCCGCGGTCAGACGATCTCGCAGCCGTATATTGTGGCATTAATGACCTCACTGTTGAAATTGCGGGGAGATGAGGTTGTGCTGGAAATTGGTACCGGTTCGGGGTATCAGGCTGCAATTCTTGCCTGCCTGGCAAAGTGGGTGCACACGGTGGAGCGGATTCCTTCTCTGGCTACGCGTTCGGCGAGCATTCTGGCGCGCCTGGAGTACCAGAATGTGACGGTTCACTGTGCAGATGGCGGGCTGGGTTGGCTGGAAGCAGCTCCATACCCGGCAATTTTGGTGACAGCCGCGGCAGCTTACCCACCGCCGCCGTTATTGGATCAACTGGCCGAAGGCGGGCGGCTGGTTATTCCGGTAGGTCCGCGCATGGGGCAGGTTCTGCAGGTCTGGAAGCGCACGGCCGGAAAATTAGATTATGACGATGTTGTGCCGGTAAGTTTTGTGCCGCTGCGCGGCCAGCACGGTTGGGATATGAATTCGTGGTTGGGTGATGAGGGGGAGGATGAGATCCTCTAATTCAATCGATTAAAACTGGCTGAACCAGCGGCGTACCAGTTCAATTTGAAAACGGTACCCTTGCGGGGATAATTCGACCAGGTCGCGCCGGAGCAGGGCAGTTAAGTTTTGCTCAAAATATTCAGGGAATTTTCCCCGCCAGTCATCGCAGGAGATGGCGTGGTTTTCACCCAAACGGGCAAGGTGTGCCAGCATTTTCGCGCTGCCGGTTGGAATTTGCGAATTAACAATATCAAAAAAGAAAAAACTTCCGCTTTGTAAAGCCTGGGTAGCCGCCTGCTCAACATCCACTGTTGTGGCCTGGTACCGCTGGCTTTCATCCTGTTCGTTTTTATGGATAACGATTTCGTAGCATAAAAGCTGTACCAGATGAGGGTGGCAGCGGGTCAGGTGCAGGATCCGCTGGCTTGCGTCAGGCTCGTAAACCAGGGGGAAATTTTGAATAGGCTGCTCAATCAGTCTTAAAGCATCTGTGGTGTGTAAATATTCTACTTTTTCAACCTGCACATTGATTAAAAAATTCGAGAGTCCTCGCAATTCATCCAGAGAGCGTGAGCCAGCCAATACAATCTTGAAAAATGGACGGTGCTGGATGATATGACGGGAGAGGGATAGTAAATCTTTCGCCTGGGCTAAAGATGGTTGGGTGATGTAGCGCATTGTTTCAAATTCATCGATCGCTAATAACAATAAGCTTTCGTGTTGGTTAAAAATCTTTTCGCAGGTATCCAGCCATTGGTTGATTCTCATAAACAGGCTGCCAAGGTTGGGGCTGCTTGGGATGGCGGGGATTGCTATATTGCGTTGGTCTGCTGCTGATTGCGAAATTCGTGCAGAAATTCGAGTTAAAAATTCCTCCAGGTCTTTGATGCCTGCCAGGCTTTGACCGTCCACAAAACAGACCACAATGGAACTGGGTAAATAATTACTCAAATTAAGCAGCAGGGAGGTTTTGCCCATGCGGCGCTGGCCGTATAACAGGATGGGAGGGCGATTGCCGGAAAGCAAGGAATGTTCCAGCCGAGCCATGATGTCAGTGCGGCCTACAAAAATCTGTTGTTGGCTGTTCAGCGGAATGCCGCAGATATATGGGTTTTCAATTTCCTGGCGATGGCGGGAGCGCTGAGCCAGCGAAAGGCTGTAGTTGGTCAAGATTGTATGCCAGGCGTTGGCGGTTTGGGCAAATCGCGTGGTATGCGGCTCGGCGCTTAACATGAGCTCACGTTGAAGATTGGTGAGCTGCTTTTGGATCATCCCTAGTGAAATACGCGCATGGTGTGCTGAGGTTTGGCGCAAGGCTGATTCGGTATCCTGGCTGATTTGCGCAAATGAGCGCAGAATAATGCTGTATGTGCCCTGCAATGTGCCGGAAATTGAATTTTTATACGCCTGGCTGATGGCTTGAATGTCCTGGCAGCGGTCTAACTCGCGGGCAGCCAGCTCGATCTGCACGGATAATACGGTTTTATGCTGGTTTCGCTGGGTGAGATAAAGCAAAGTCGGTTCCAGTGCCTGGGGATCGCGTTCTGCCAGGAGTAATAAATAGTCATCCAATCCGATCCAGGATAAAGGCTGAAAATCATCCCAAAAGACCGGATGGAGGTGAAAATACCGCAAGGGGGATTGGGGAACACTGCGGCGGTCAAGCTCATAGAGAAAGTTGACCCAGCCGATGAGAAAAGGATAGGTGATGAAGCTGTGCCAATACGAATAACTCAAGGTGGCGAACATGACAAAACCAGCAATAATCATCTTACTGGTGTCGGGTTGGTATTCAAAGACAATATAGGGAGCTAATGGCACCCAAATACTGTTGGTCACTATGGCAGCGGTGATAGCGGCTGTAAATCTTCCGGCAATTTTATCGATGCTGTTCCAGACCAGTCCAAACAAAACGGTGAAAAATAAACCACCGCCCAGGCCGGATGCAAAAAACAGGATGGGGTTTTGGGCATGGGTGATAAGAAAATAAAGATAGATGATTCCACCAAAAGTGCCAGCAATCAGTGCGGTATAAACCACGTTGGAGGTAAGGCGATTTCTCCTCATCCATAATGTGATCAGATAAAGGCTGCCTTCGAATACTGCGCCGCTCAAAGCATATAGCAGAGCCTCGTTGATTGAAATTGGAGAGCCAATTTGTGGGCTGTCTTGAAAGCCAAAGGCTGCGCCGCTGGCAAGGATGCTGCCAGCGGTGATGATCAGCGTGCTGATGAATAAACCAGTGACCAATCCGCTAAGCTGGCGTAAAAAAGGCTGGCGATAACTGGTACGAGAAAGATTTAACCCCACACAGCCGGTAAGTCCGGCGGTGGTTGCGTAAAGGAATGCTACATTGGTTGAATCGCCAGCCATCAGACCGGAGCCCAATCCAACGACGAAACCAAAAATTGCCCCTGTGCCAAGGCTGACGACAGTGGACAAACTGAGCGCTCCAGCCAGGGCATATCCTAAGCTTGTGCCCGCTGCAATGGTCAATTGGTCTGTGCCAAGTCCGCGAATTAGCCCCACAAGGGAAGATATCAAACTTGCGAATAGGGGCAGCATCACCAGTATTTCGCCAAGCAGCCTGCGTATGCTGGGATTTTTCCAATGGCTGCGGTTCAGGTGGATTATTGAGAAATCAGGCGGTAAGTCTGGATCAATTTCTGCGATACATTTTTTCCATGCGCTTGGGCGAACCAACAGCCAAAAAACCAATACCAGACTGTAGAATGGCCATTCGTACCAGTGCGCAGGCGGCGGAATGGTTTTCCGGTAAGGCGTGGTTGGGGTCAATAGGTCTATCACTTAGGTGAGGAGTTTAAGAAAAGGCGCAATGGCTTGAAGAGCCTCTGTTTTCCATAAAGCACCCGGTTCGTTTTCGTTTAGGGCTTGCAGGCGCATGCTGCAAAGAATTTGAATGAGAGCAGGCCAACATTTCGATTGCTCAATGATCCATCGGGTATCTTCTTCGGCAAAGGGCAGCGGTGAACTGGTAATGAGTTGGTGTGCTTCTTCCGGTGAGAATGGCCCCAGTTGAACCAGGTGGCCGAAGATGTTGAGGAAAGGCGAGGGTTTGGCCTGGTCTATCTGAAGGGCTTCTGGACCGCGTTGTGAGGCGATGATAAAGGCCAGTTTTCCCTCGGTCAGGTTGGTTGCCAGGGAACGCAGCCCCCACCAAAAAGTCTGATCAAATTCTGGGGTACTCATGGCGATTTGAATTTCATCCATTAGTACTACGGTGGGATTGGTAAGGTGCCGGCAAACCGTGTCAACGAATTGAATTAAATCGCACGGAACAGGTACGGGAAAGTTTAATTGGTGTAGAAAATATTCAAAAAATCCTGCCCGGCTGCAGACTCGCGGGTCTTGAAAATCAATAAACAGCCAGTGATACGAGAGCGGCTGCGACAGCCAGTTGTGCATCTGTCCAGGGCGCAATAATGTGGAAGAGGTGCGGGTGATGTTTTTTACATAGTGAAGCAGAGAGGTTTTCCCGCTTCGCTGAGTTCCGATAACGGCCACATTTTGTAAAACAGTCCCGCCAATTGCGTTAAAGATGCGTTTGATCTCACGCTCGCGGCCGTAGAAATGGCGCGGTTCGCGAATGGGGGGGCCAACAATAAAACTTGGCAGGTTATTAACCGGAAGTGTATGCTCGTTATTAATGGTCTGGGACGATTCGAATCGGGTTGGAAAAATTTGCCGTTGCAGTGTGTCGGGCAGAGGATAACCGGCCGCTTCCAGGAAGGCAAACAATTCAGCGTCGCTGCTCCATCCGTTACGCCGGGCAATTGCGCGCGCTAAGTCTTCGATGTCTTGCAGATGCGCTGGGACGCGTTTGTGATATACCCAATATTGGATGGCACTGCCGCCTTGCCGGCCAAGCAAATAACCGAGCTCGTCATAAACGATTTGCTTGGTTTTGGTTTCGATAAAAGCTATCCGGTTGATCGCTTTGTTTAATAAATCGGCAAACCGGCTTTCGTTTTTGGGCATATTTACCTTAGGATATTGGAGTGATTTAGGAGTTTTGCTACAAACTCTTCGGAGTACTTTCTTCGTATATTATACCTATATCAGGCATTATTTTGCAGCTTGATCCTAGATGTGCCGTTGCGGCTGTGCAGACCTGAGGGGATCTGGCAGCGGAAATAGCTCCGGGAATGGGGATGAAACCGGGGTTATTTCATTTAAAGGGGTATTTAAAAGTATAGCGCGCAGGCTGCCTGCGCGCTATTTTGATTTCGATCAATTCACTAATCTTCGCTTTGTGCTTCTTCTGGCAGCTCGGTGCCGGGGCCGTATTCGTACACTGCCTGCCAGGGCTGGTAATGGGTGTAGAAGCGGTCCTGCAGATAAACAGCGCTGTTGCGATAAACCGTCCGGTTCACCGTGACATCCGCGCCTTCGGCTTCCCAGTCCACCTGTTTGATCTCATCTTTGGCCAGGTCGGGGTTTTCTTTGTAGAGCGGCTTGGGCGGCTCAACAATATTTACCGGTCCGGTGGTGTTCCAATCTACAGAACGGCCGTCTGAGGTGGAATAGAACTTCCAGGTGATGCTGCTGGCGGATGGGTTGACGTAGGTTTCCATTAGCAGCCAGTATGGCGTGTCATTGGTAAATTTAAAATCTACCACAGGGACGTACACAGTTGCATCCAGGCCAGCCAGGCTGCTGTCAATGCGGTTGCCGGCGACCTTTTCGTAATAGTACACCCGGTATGCATGGGCATGGCGCTCGACAATGGGGAAGCCGCCAAAGAAAGCGGTGCGGAACAGGGTGGTGCTGACCTGGCAAACCCCACCGCCAACGCCTTTAATGGTTCGGTCGCCAACGATGATCAAGGCTTCAGCATAGCCGTTATCCAGGCTGATTTCTCCGAGGGCAGAGGCCATCGAGAAGGTCTCGCCGGGGGCAATCAGCAGACCGTGGAAACGGCTGGCGGCAGCAGTGATGTTTTGCACCCGGTCGCGGCTGGAGCCGTAGAAGTACGAAGTCTGCATCTGCACCAATTCGGTGATGCCAAGCTGCTCGCCGGTGGCCTGGTCGGTTACGGCGGGCTCCTGAAAATCAAATTGCAGCGCAACGTTGTGCTCTCCGCCAAGAATTTTTTCTTGAATGGCTTTTAGACTGTTGTCAATGTTCAACGTCCGGCCAATAATTGCGTTGTCTTTGATATCTAACTGGCGAGTATCGTCATTAAAAATAAAGCGCGCGTTTTGCGGATATTTTTGCAGTTTTGGCGCAAGGTCGATTAAGAAGTCGCGCAGTGTGGAGCTATTTAGGGTGATCTGGTAGCGCGAGCCTTGTTCGTCTTGAACGCGTTCAATTGCCAGCATGGAGGCCAGGGTGGTCTGATCAAAGACCCACGGCCCGGCCTGATCGGGCTGCCCTTCCGGGAGGGTCAGGGTCAGAGGCTGGCTGAGGATTTGACGGGCTATTTCCGCCTGGGCGCTGGCATCCATAATGGCTGGCTGCTCTTCGCGGATTACCAGGGGGACCAGACCGTCTTGTAAGGACTGAACCTGACGGGAGATTAAAATCAGGGTGGATTCAATATCCAGGTAGCGGCCAATTTCGCCCGGTTTGACCATTACCTCAGTTCCCTGGACGCTTAAACTGGCTTCTACCACGGGGCGGTTGATTTGTGCGCCCAATTCAGTGAGGAAATGGTGAGCCACGCGCTGGTCGAAGATGAGCGCAGGGGCTTGATTTGCGCCATTGAACCAGGCAGAAGCCTGATCGCTCAAGCGGCGGAAAATCCCACCGCTTCGGCCAACCAAAAAGGCGTTTTGTGCCGAACCGGCCGGGTCGAGGGTAACCCCTAATTCTTGCGGGGATGTTACCCAGCCGTTTTGCTGATCCTGGAGCAGGATCCGGCCGGTCTTTGGGTAGGAAAAGGCGGAATTGATTTTATCCACGGCCTGAGATGGAGAAAGCCCGCTTACATCAACGCCGGCGATGGATACCCCCGGGAAGATCCGCCCGGCATACCAGGCCTGGTAACCCACAGTAAATAGAATTGCCAGTGCGACAAAGGTTGCTGCGCCCAGAAGCAGGGCAATCAAGACCTGCTCAAGCAGCGACCGGGAAGTGTTAATTGGATAGGTTGTTGTACTTCTCATAATGGTTTTGCATTAAATTTTCGAAAAAGGCATCATAGCGAAGAATGTTGCATAACCCGTGCCGGGTCTTTTTGTTATCAGAATCGTTGTTCCATTATAACAAAGAGAATCATCCTTAAACCGTCTGAATTCGATCTGAATAGTCTCAAGACGCCCCAGCAGTCTGAAATGTTCCTGATTCCAGGGGTCAAAAAAGCAATTTTCGCGAGATTCCACGAAATCCCTTGACAGGAGGATGGATGAGCGTATAATACCGCACGCTGGTTGGAACACACAGCACGATCTCGCTGAAAAAAAACAGAAGATCGCTCAAAATCCCATAACGAACCTGCTTCAAAAGACGGAGCAAATCTTCAAAAAAGAAAAGCTCCAAACTCCTTGACAAAGCCGAGGGATGTGAGTAAAATAAAATCCCAAGTCGCAAATGATCTAGCAAGACAGATCAATAAAAACTGAAAACGGTTTGAGGAGCGAGGCTCAGAGCCTGGCACTAGCAATGCGAAACGAGCCGGTGTTGACCACGAAGGAAATGCGGAAAACATCGGCAATTTGTTCGCCTGCCCTTGACAGAAAAAAGGCTAGTGGTTAGAATCTGGCCCTCGGAAGTGGTCGGACCTTAACAACTGAAGAGTGATAGGAAGAGGTAAGGTAAAGAGAAAGCCTGTTGATTGTAAATCCGTAAAGAACACCTGAAAAGGTGACAAAATTTTTT
>JAJUJY010000060.1 GCA_029265085.1 Chloroflexota bacterium | reverse complement strand
GTCATCTCAAGCTGGTTTTCCAGGACAAAATCCGGTGCAATCGGGACAATATCATTCCCCAGCAACTTCATACCAAAACCGCGCGCCCGGCGCAGCACAGCCTTACCAACATTTCCTACGCCAATTACACCCAGTGTACATTCACTGAGCGAACGCCCGGGCAGTTTTTCCCATTGTCCGGCTTTCATTGCCCGGTCCATCCAGGGCAGACGGCGGGCAAAACTGAGAATATAGCCCAAGACACTATCCGAAACGGGCAGGGTGAAAGCATTGGGCGTGTTGCGCACCTGAACACTCAGCCGAGTGGCAGCAGCCTTGTCAATTGAATCGATTCCTGTGCCCCACTTCGAGATCACTTTCAAGCGCGGCAAACAGGCCTGGATCACCCGCTCGGTATAGCGGTCATCTCCGCAGACCGTGCCGTCAAACTGGCCGGCATATTGCAGGATTTCTTCTTCGGACATGCGTTCGTGCACATCTGGCACAATTAATTCGATGTCATAATGGGCAAAAACCGGGCGAAACCGTTCCACAAACGGGATCATGTACGGGGCGGAAAGAATGATTGTTTTCATAAGCGTGCTTATTTACTCGCTTCCATTTGATTTTTCCGATGGGTCAACAACAAATCGGCCATCAGGAAATCGACTTCTTCATCAATATCCCATGCCTCATCACGATCAATTTCAAACAGATACGGCCGTTCTCCAATCCGATTACGGCGAAATTCCAGGGTCGGCCGGCTGAATAAATACAGGCAGGAATTTTCCTCATAGATTGGCGGTAAATCCTGGGTGCGCAGCAAGATCGCCGGGTTGTGATTAACCGGCCGGGCCAGCCCATCCCACAACCGGGTTTGCAGACGCGTCACAGAAAACAAGGTGTCATAGGCGGGATAATTGGCAACAAAAGTACGCACGGCTCTGGATACAGTTTCTGGCCGCAGCAAGGGGTTGGTACTGTGGGTTTGCAAATAAAAATCTGCCGGAAATTGTTTCATATCGTACATGATGATCTCATTCATCGGGATCGTATCAGCACGCAGATGTTCCGGACGATTAATCACCAGCACCTCTGGATAATTCGCCTGGATACCGTCGATTACAGTCGGTGAATCCGTATCCACCACCACTTTACTGATTTCCGGCACGCTGGTCAGCGTGTCCAAGATATGATGAAAAAGCGGCTTTCCGGCCAATAACCGGTAATTTTTGCCAGGTACGCGCACCGAATGGTGGCGCATGGGGACAAAAGCAACTATGGTTGGGTCTTGCATAGGTGTAACTCCTGAGTTGATACCGTCCAATTAATTATACTGGATCGGTTGTACCCCTCGTTGGTTGTTCGGATTCTCGCTGCTTGTGGAAATTCGCGGATAATAAAAAGTCTGGCGCAACTGCCAGGTTAAAGGACCCGCCTGGCGGTAGCCGTGATACGTTCCCCAAAACTGCTGCCAGCGAAAACGGGCGATATTAAACCATTCTTTAGCCCACACCCGTTCTGCACGGGCTGCGCGCCAATCATTCCAGACATTCCCCACCCACAAGCGGATAAAATCGTTCATACCAAAGGTTTCTTGCGGGTAAATATGCTTAAAAGCCATGCCTTCACGGCGGTAGCGGTTGTAAATGCCGTGCCAGGTTTCTTGATGAACGTGAATAATCTCCGCCTCGGCTGCATAAGCAATGGCGTGTCCTTGCTCCTGCGCCCAGCGCGCCCAGGCCAGGTCTTCCAAACCGGGCAGCAGTTCGTCATAAGGATGCTGCTCCCAAAGTGACCGCCGAATTGCGCAGTTGGCATTATTACAAAACGGGTGCGGCTGGCGGATCGTCGCCTGGTCTGGAAACCAATGCCGAAAAATCTGGTGCTCCGAATAGTGGGAGGTCTCCGCACCGCGCTGCTTACCATAAGAGACTGCTACTTGCGCATCATCAAAGGGTTCAATTAAACGCTCCAGCCAATCCGGGTAAACCGGATAAACGTGGGCAGAAGCCATCACCACCCGCTCAGATTTGGTCTGGGCAATTCCCAGGTTGAGCGAACGGCCGAAGGTAAATTCCTGCGGACGAATATGCACCACCTCAACCGGAAAGTGCGAGGCAATTGAAACCGTTGCGTCCCGAGAACCGGAATCCACCAGGATAATTTGCGGATCTTTAACCGTTTGCTCCAGAATACCGGTCAGCAAGCGGCCAATATGTTTCTCTTCGTTATACGCACGGATCACAATGGAACAGGACGGATTCATCGTCATGCCGCTTCTTCTCCATTCAACATAAACGGCTTTCCATCCCGAATTCCTTCCACCAAAACGCGCAGGGTAGATGAATTTTCCGGCAGCAATGCCTGCCAATCAAACGAACGCAGACGCACAAAACCTGGCGTAATATCCGGCGTCAAATAATCACCAAATGGCAGCGAAACGCGGTAAAGCTGGAAATACAAGAATTTCCTTGCATTCAGGCGGAATACATCCGGAACCAGCACCTGATCTACAGCCAAAAAATCTTCAGCAGTCTTCCGGAAATCCTGTACCGATTCTGGGAAAAAGACGGTCGGAATCTGCGTAAAACGGGCTTTGCCTCCGCATAAAACAGCCGCGCCCATAATGGCCGCCTCTAATCCGATGGTGGAATTATAGACCATCACAAATTTGGAGCGGACAATTAACTCATAAGATGAGATATAGGAATCCGGATCAACAAATATCACGTTAGGCAGTTCTGTAACCCGGTTTTTGGACACCCAATCGGAGACACTTTCACGGCTGGCTTTTCCGGGACGAGATTCATCCGGATGAGCCCGGACTACAAACAGCGTCTCGGGGTGGCTGCGAATGATTTCAAGGACTGCATCCAGCCAGGCGAACATGTCGGTAAAGACCACATTGGCATGCATCTGGCTGGTATCAAAGATGACATTGGTAAAAACCGGCACAATTTGTTTGAATCCGGCGGCTTTCTTTAAAAAGCCCTCATCCAGACCCTGCATTTCCGGCCAGAAACGAATCCCAGCCATGCTGAAATTGCCCTTGAGACGCTGTTCCAGGTAGGCATCCAGACGGGCATTCTGTTCGGCAGACAGTTCAAAATCAGCCGGGATATCAATGGGGTAGGCAGTGGCCTGCCCGGGGCTAAAGAAGCCTGTAAAAGGTTGTAAACCAACTTCATGGGTAATTACTGGCAGTCCGCGCTGCTGCGCCAGCAGACGGGCAGTTGCTTCCGGAAAAGCAATACCATTAAACACCACCACTGCGCGTGGATTTACCTGGTCTAAAAAGGTTCGGAAAGAAACGGCCACCTGCCAGGCAGACAGAATATATTCACGGTAGAAAAATCGCGTGGGCTGGTCATCCACCAAATGGTGACGGCGTAAAGCCCAGCGTAAAGCAGGCAGTGTCAATTCCCCCAGCGGCAAACCTTCCCAACAAAATTCCTGCAAATCAGGCACCGACAAATCATGAATGGCCGTCACCAGATTGGAATCGGGCTGGAATTGAAAACCAACCACCCGGCTGCCCTGGAAGAGTTTGCCCGATTGGGCTGCACAAACATCACAGGGCGGCTCTTGCAGCGGATCATCTTTATTGGTACCAAGCATACAGCGAGACATACCAGCACGACAAACAAAGTGTACCGTTGGCAGTCCAGCAAGGTTTAATCCCCAACTGGTCAGCAAAGTGAAGGCAGCATTCTGGCTCATCCAGGCCAACCGGCTGGACGCATTGAAAAATGCCACTGGGCGAGCATCGAGGCTGGCAGGAGCATGCCGGGCAACTTGCTGCGCTAAGCGGGAAATGCGCCGGTTGTTTTCAGTCTGCAGCCAGCGCCGCCGCACCCCTGTTGTGATACGGGATAAAGTCCAATTCATGAATTGAAGCGTAGCTTTCCGTTTAACAAAAGATCACCAGAAAACAGCCGTGTCAATCATTTCAGGCATGGCTGCTCCCTGGTGGTAAATTGCGAAGGGTTAACCGCCGTTTGAAAAACGGCGCAATTTTTTCTTTGAAGGCAGTTCGCTGTCATACACGCGTTTTACACCGTCGCCTAAAGACAGTTCGGTCACGCGGATATATTTGACCAGTTTTTCAAAACCACCCGGTTCAACCGATGCAGCCTGGTCAGAACCCCACATGGCACGGTCAAGGGTGATATGGCGTTCCACCACACAAGCGCCTAATGCCACCGCCACAGCCGACGGGATCAAACCAACCTCATGGCCAGAATAACCAATCGGGCAAGGATATTCATCCTTCAGAGTCTGCACCATACGCAGGTTCAATTCTTCCGGGTCGCAGGGATAGGCACTGGTGGTATGGCAAATCACCAGATTATCCATATCCAATAATTTCACCGCATCGCGGATCTCATTCACCGTGGACATACCAGTGGAAAGAATCACCGGGCGGCCTGTGGAGCGCAATTTCTTCAGCAAACCGTGGTCGGTCAGGCCAGCCGAAGGAACTTTGTATGTCACCGGATTGAACTGCTCCAGGAAATCCACGGAGGGTTCATCCCATACCGAGGCAAACCAGGTAATGCCGATTTCTTTGGCATAGCGGTCAATTTCCCGATATTCTTCCACACCAAATTCCACTTTGTAGCGGTAATCCAGGTAGGTAATATAGCCCCAGGGAGTCTCGCGCATCTGATTGCGCTGGTCCGGCGGGGTACACAATTCCGGCGTGCGCTTCTGGAATTTCACTGCATCCACGCCGGCGTGTTTTGCGGCATCCATTAACTTCTTTGCATTTTCGAGATCGCCGTTGTGATTAATCCCGGCTTCTGCTATAACGTAGGTGGGATATCCATCCCCAACCCATTGGTTACCAATTTTCACTGCTCTTGCCATATTTTTCTCCAATTATGGTTTGTTCAATCCTTCTGAAAAATCGAACAAAATAGTTTTACCAATAAAGGTCATTTGCCTCAATCATAATTCAATTTTTGAATTTAGGCAGCCTGGATTTGTTGCAAAATCCGGTCGCATAATTCGCGCACCGCGCCGAAACCGCCATTGCGTGAGAGAATGAAATCAGCCTGGCGCAGCACCGAAGGATGCGCATCTGCCACAGCTACCGCACAGCCCACCAGGGGGAAGCAGGGTAAGTCATTGACATCATTTCCAACATAGACCACCTGCTGCGGGTCGATTTTCTGCTCCGCAAGGTACTGTGACAAAACCACCGTTTTATCCTGCACGCCCTGCACCACCGGAATACCCAGCTTGCGGCAGCGCGCTTCAACCACCTTATTCACCTCAGTTGAAATCACAATCGCTGGAATGCCTGCCTTACGCAGCAAGCCAATCCCCATCCCGTCTGAACGGTTGGCAGCCACAAACTCATGCCCCTCGGCATCCACCCAAACACGGTCATCGGTCATGGTGCCGTCAAAATCAAAGACCACCAGCGCCGGTTTGGCAGGCAGCGGCCGGCGGCGTTTACCAGGATCCACCATCTCCAGCCCGCCGTAATAGACCAGCCATTCAGCCCGCTGCCAATCCGACAGGTTGTCGATATCCACTGTAAAACGCGGATCAATCAAGACTGGCAAAATCACTTTGCCGCTCATGGAAGCCTGTTCCAGGATGGTGCGCGGGCGAATCGCATCAATATGACCGGTTTGCCAGTATACGGCCGGTAAAATCTGGCGGGGCGCGTTATACGGCTCCGCAATCCCCGGAACATCCAGCAAATTTTTCATCCGGCCTGTCTCCGAGTCAATTCGCCACATTTTGTGCGGGTTCTGCCCAGATGGAACTACACCGCGCACCGAGTCGGCTTCAGGATGCTCGAGCAGCAGTTTTACAGCTTCATCCACCAGGGAAACCGGGCGTACCGGTGAAGTCGGACGGAGCTGCAAGACCACATCCGGATGATAATTTTCATTTTCCGCCAGCCAGCGCAGCGCGTGTTCAAACACAGGCAGATCAGTGGTCTGGTCTTGGGCCAGTTCTTCCGGGCGCATAAAGGGCACTTCCGCACCACATTGGCGGCCGACCTCCGCAATCTGCGGGTCATCGGTCGAGAGGATCACACGGGTGACGGTTTTTGCCTGCAATCCCGCCGAAATACTATACGCAATCAACGGATGACCGGCAAAATTGCGAATATTCTTGTGGGGGATTCCCTTCGACCCGCCCCGCGCAGGAATCACCGCTAAGACTTCCGGCCGGTTTACCATACCGTCCAGCCCCCATCCACCACCACGTTACCGCCAGTCATATAACTGGAAGCCTCCGAGGCCAGGAAGAGCAGCGCACCGTTCATTTCATCCTGGTGTGCCATGCGCCCCATGATGGTACGGTAAGCATAATTTTGCGCAAAGGTTTCATCATGGTTGTTATACACACCGCCCGGGGTCAGGCAGTTGGCGCGCAGTTCCGTACCGGCGTAATACGACGCGATGTACTTGGTCAGTCCCAATACCGCAGATTTGGTCGCGGTATAAAAAGCGGGTTTAAACTGGCGCGGTTGACCGGGTTTCTCATAAATACGCTGGTCCGGGGGTACCAGGCCGTAGGTCGAGCAGATATTAATAATAGAGCCGCGCCCACCCTGGGCAACCATTTGCCGCGCAGCCGCCTGGCAGCACAAAAACACGCCCGTCAGGTTGACATCCAACGCCTGCCGCCAGGAGTCGAGCGGGTAAGTTTCAAAGGCGTTGCCCTGCTGCTTGCCAACATTATCACTGTCAAACTTGGGGTCCATTGCAGCGGAACAAACCAACACATCCAGACCGCCGAACTCGGCCACGGCCACGGCAATCATCTCATCAACGGATACGGGGTCGGTCACATCCACACCAACACCCAGCGCCTTGTAACCATCTTTAATCAGGCTCTCTGCCACCGTAACAGCAGAGAAACGATTTAAATCGGCAACAACCACCGCTGCGCCAGCTTCGGCTAACGTGCGGCAAAACTGTTTTCCTAACAATCCGGCTCCACCGGTGACAATTGCCACCCGGCCGTCCAGTGAAAATTTATCAAAGATATGACTCATAGTTCTTTACACCATCCTTATGGATGAAATATAGTCTGATGATACCAGTTTAGCGCGATTCCAGGCGAATTTCTGTGTGCGCCTCAGAGGAACGATGTACCGCATTGACAATTTCCAGGATGCGAACGCCGTCCTGCAAGGAGCAAATTGGCTCGGCTTTTCCCTGGCACACCTCAATAAAATGGCGTGTTTCCGCAAGGAACATATCGTTGCGGTCAAATCCCTCCGGCGGCGCGAAGGTCTCCCATTGATTCTGATCAGCACGGAAGAGTTGCAATACCCCATCGGCATTATCCCAACGAATGGTGCCGCGATTGCCCACCAGTTCCAGACGGTGGGTGGGCGGCCGCTGGATATAATCCAGGTGCACACTGCCCAGTGTACCGGAGTCAAAGCGCAGGCTGATCTCGGCCAGGTCTTCTACGGTTAATTCTAGTTCGGAGAGCTGTCCGGACATGGCATAAATCGATTCCACATCACCCAACAGCCAGCGCAGATAATCCAGCGGGTGGCAGAGGGTTAACACGACACCGCCGCCAAGATCGGAGCGGGCGGAATACGATTGGCGGTAATCTTCCCAGGGGTGCCAGTTGGGCAGGTATTCGCCCCAATGCGCGCGGGCAGAGAGCACCCGGCCAATCGCACCCTGGCGCAGCAGATCGTGAGCAATTTGCAAAGTCGGGTGAAAGCGGAACTGGTAAGCCACCAGGGCTTTTCCGCCGCCGCGTGCCAGGGCATCCTGCAGCAGGTCCATGCCGTCCAGGTCATGCGCAATGGGTTTCTCGATCAACAAATTACAGCCCGCTTCCGCTGCCGGGATGGCAACAGCCAGGTGCAGCGCAGTCGGGTTGGAGATAATCACCGCGTCCGGACGGTGCGCTAAAGCGGCCTGCAAATCCGTTTCCACCGGGAAACCGGCCAGTTCATCAGTTGGCAAAGTGCTGCGGTTTGAGCGGTACAAGACAATGTCCTGCTCGCCCAGAGCTAACAGATTGCGCATATGCCGCCGTCCAATCGATCCAAATCCTGCAATTAAAAATTTCATCGCTCTTCCTCTTTAAACAATCACCACAGAGTACACAGAGATCATAGAGAATTTTGAGGAGATAAAACCATCCTCTTGATACCATCTTTCAGCCGGATAACATTAAAATTCATCAACAAACCATACTCGCATTGAGTCAATTTTAGATAGGTCAACAATTGTGCTTCATGGATTGGTAACAGGCGATCTACAGCCTTCACTTCAACAACAACCAGATTACATACCATTAGATCTAACCGAAAACCACAATCCATCTGTACAGATTTGTAAATAACAGGAATTGGTTTTTGCCGTTCAAATCCAATCCCACATGCAGTCAATTCATATGCCAAACACTCTTCATAAACGCTTTCTAACAAACCAGGACCCAATTCTCGATGAATGTTAATTGCAGCACCAATAATATTGGATGTCAATTCGTTAATTTCATCTTTTTGCCAGGCCATTGGTCTATCCTTTGTGTTCCGTTTGGTTTTATTCAATTTCAGCAAGCTGCATAGAATAAATTCGTAATCTTATCTTGATTATTTTAATCCTCTGTGCTCTCTGTGTTCTCTGTGGTGAGTTTTTTTCTTACTTAACTATTCACCAGTGAAGCCAGGTATGCTCCGGTGCGTTGGCCAGCGGAGCCATCGGTGAAGGTAACTTCCCGCTTGAGAAAGGCCTGGCGTGCCTCCCGATCCGCGTCCGGATTGGTCAAATACAGGTTAATAGCCTCGCGCGCCTGTTCCGCATTGAAGGCCACCCGCCCCGCATTGGCCTCGCGGAAGCGCAGATGAGTCGGCCATTCAGCAATTTCTGAGAGTGCCAATGAAAACTTACCGGGTTTATTCCAACCGCCGGGTGTATCAATACAAACACCGACAATCGGACGGTCAGCAACCGCAGTTTCCACCACCATCGTCGAATAAACTGTCAGGAACACATCCGCATAGGCCATCATCGAGGATTTCTCCGGCATATCTTCACCAGAGTAATAACCCAGCTCCCCACCCAGCGGGACCGGTTCCACCAAATGCACATGCGGCAAATCCTTAATCAATTCCCGCACCCGGTTGGCTTCCTGTTCATACAGACTGCCCGGCATAAAATGATTGGGATGCAAACGGATCAATAATTGGCTTGGCACAGCCAACTGGTCAGAGCTGACCAGCCGTGCCAGCGCTTCAATGTTAGGATAATTGGGCGAAAAAGTTACAAAGCTGGATGCGTAGGCCAGCAGCTTGCGGTTGGGATCCAGACCGTGCAGTGCAAAATATTCATCACGAGGCATCAGCCAGGTTTTGCGGAAATAGCCGTCATATGATGGAATACCGCCGATATTGACCCGTTCCGGTGACCAGTCTGAGCCAAGCACCAGCTCATCCTTCTGAATTTCCGACCAGCAAGTGACATAATCAACCGGCGCACCAGGCAGACGGTAGCTGCTGGGATTATCCCAACCAACAATTGCCGCAGCGGTTTTCACCCCGCGATTAACCGCCTCGCGCAGCAAATAGCGATCAAAGCGCCAGCCGGGTGTACTGGCTACCACCAGATCCGGGCGATATTTTTCAAACAAGTCACCGTAAATATTCGGCGTGAAGCGCATCTGGTAGCGTACCAACGCCTTGCGCGCAGAAGCAGAACGGCGCAGCAAAGCCGTGGCCGCCTTAATTCCCGGCAGGATCAGTTTTCCCCCGCGGGAGGTTTCATAGCTCATCTGGCGCATGTGGCCATCCATTGCGTTGGTATTGATCCGGTTCGAACCGCCCATCCAGCGCAAGAAATGTGTCCAATACTGCAAGCTGTGGTCTTTCTGCTCAAAATATTGGCGGCACTGCTTAAAACGCAAACCCTCCACAATCAATCCAGGCTGGCCAAAGCGGGCTTCAATTTGCTCTTTTAAGCCGTCATCGGTCAGTAAAACCACCTCCACACCTGACTTAAGTAGTGTAGGCAGCACATCGGATTGCAGAAAATAAACGATCGCCAGACCGTGATCAGCACTGATAAAAATTCGTTTTGTTGACGTCATACCTGCCAAATTACTCCAAAGAAAAGGTTAAGACCGGTCGTAATACCAGCGGAAAATCGAATCATACAAACTTAATAATACTTTGCGCACCGGCGGGAAATCCAACAGCGGGCTGCGGCGAGCCGGTTTGCTGGCAGCGGCGCTTTTCTGCGTGCCGCGCACACCGCGCAAGGTATTGCTCATATTCATTGCAAATGGCTCTGTAGGCATCAGGCGCAGATACCCCTCTGCATTCATGCGCTGGTCAAGCTGCTTCACCTGTCCCATCGGGCGGTCCATACTGAAAGGCAAAAACTGAGCCAGCACGTCTTTGCGTGCCAAAAACTGCCAGTGTGAGGCTCCCGCCAAAGCACTGACACCGTTACTGGTCAGACGCACATCTTCGGTTTCCTGGTAGCGCTGGCGAATATCCGCTTCTTCCTGCCCCAGGCTCAAATCAAATTCGAGGAAGGTCTCCCAGGGGATAAACTGCCCGCGCTCAAGCGTTACACCCTCTCCATGCTCACCAAAAGCTGCCGTACTGGTATAAAATTCGGGATTGGTACGAAACGGGCGGGCGGTTACCATGCCAGCCTTTGGAAAGGCTTCTAAAATTTCCACACTGCGCTTAAGCCAGCCCGGTGAAAAGAGCACATCACTGTCCGCATAAGCGATATATTCTCCCGGTGCGCCGCTGAGAATAAAGTTCCAGGCGCCGCCTTTGCCCAGATTCTTTTCCGATAATAATAAATATTGAATCCGTCCAGCACGCTGTTCTTCCAATAACCAGTCTTGCACCTCCGGACAACTGCCGTTGTCAAACACCATCAGGTCAAAAGGCAGCCCCGGTTCATTCCGCGCCGAATCCAGGCATACTTTAAGTACATCCAACGCCTCGGCATAAAACCCGCTGAGGAAAGGAATATAGTTCAACACCGCAACGGTAATCCGTTCCGGTTTGGCAACATCTTTAACAAATTTAGCGGGATTTTGTCCTACGCGCATCATTGCTCCTTATTATTCAAAGCTATCAGCCATCAGCTTTCAGCAAAACCAACTACGATGTTCGGGGCAGGTTAGTGGATCAACTTTCAGGGGTAAGATTATTTCTACCTGACCTCTACACAATCTCTCTACTACAAACTCATCACTTCGTCTCTGTGCTCTGTGTGTATCTTTGTGGTGAATTCTATCCTCTTCCCAACAGTTTTCGCTTGAGCTTAGAAAGCGGCACACGTAATTCATTCCAGGCTTTCTTCGGATGAAAAATTGCAAAGGAAACCCATCCAAGCGCCATCGAATGCAACCGCACCAGCGGAAAAATTTCCACCTCGCGCCAGAATTTACCACCGTCTAGTTTTTGCTTCACCGGTTGGTCGTTTTCCATCCGGTAATTGCAATTATTTAGCCGGAAAATGGTCAATTTGCCTCCCCCCAGGCGAATATTCTCATCTGTTTCGGGCAAACGGTAATGCGGCTGACCGCCCGGCAAATGAGCATAATCATGCTGCTGGTGAGCAATATTGATCGCACCTGTAGCATCCACCACCGCCATGCCCTGGCGGCGGCCTTCATAAATCATCCAGTTATCCCAACCTGCCCGGCCAACCGCCATCGGTGGAACATCCTGGAAACAAGCGCGCGGGAAGATAAAATAATCACTGCCGCCCGCCGGGTGAAGCTTTGCAGAAGAGCGAATCATCGAACGAATACGCTCATCCCATCCCGCCGAGAAATCTAGCGGCTCGCGCACGTCCAGATCCCAGCGCTGGCCAACCAATAAAAAACGCTCCAACCGGGCAGCCGCCTGCTGCGTCACCTGGACAAAATCCGGCAGCAGCAAAATATCTGTATTGACAAAGCCCAGGTAGGGGCAGTCCGTATGATCACGAGCTAATTGAAAGATCGAACGGATCAACGGCGTACCATAGCTGTTGCGCTCCACATGGGGCAGGTGCAGCACACCAAATTCGGCAGCGGTTTCAGCTAATCCGCTCTCTTCACCGATCACCACCACCTGCACCGCATCCCCCAAAGCCAGCCAGGACTTCAGTGCATTGCGTTGGATCATCGCAATGTGCGGGTGGGTAAAAGGTTTTGGAGCCGTAAAAATCGTTAAGAGTGGGGTCATTTGGGTTTACTCATCAGCCGGGGACGTACAAACCAGCCATTTATTGAGATTTTTTGTCCTGTGGAGAAAAGCGGTCATCCACCTCGTTGAATTTGTGGTGAACTACACCGGCATTAATGGCTTCTAACTCAGGATGGGTTCGCCAGGCTTCCAACACCTCCAACCAGGTAGCATGCAGCGGATCAGGAAGCAGTTCAAATAAACGCCGGACGGCATCGAGATCTTGCGGTGTATCCACTGTCCAACGCAGATCGCCGTAATCCGGGTCATGATTGATTACATGCAGCTTAAAGCGCCCAGGAGTGTCATAAAGGAAAGGCATCACATGTTCGCGCTCATGGGGGAGTTCAGCCTCTTTCCAGGCGCGCTCCAGAGCAGCAAAACTGCATACCTCCGTATCCAATCCAATCGGAAAAGTGCGCTTCCAGGGCGGCGGCAGGCGGTTTGCGGCAAAATCCGCGCCGGTCTCAAAAAAAGCCTGCACCGTCTGGTCAATCAACCCAGGATCGATCAGCGGACAATCCGCGGTGATGCGCACCACCACATCCGCACCGGCGGCTTTCGCAGCCTGATAATAGCGGTCGAGCACATCGTATAAATTTCCGCGGCTGCAGGTAATTCCGCGCCGGGCACATAATTCCGCCACCGGATCATCACTGGGATCGGTTGTAGTGGCAAACACGACCTCATCCACCAGCGCGGCAGTGCGAGCCCGCTCCACAACCCAGACCAGCATCGGTTTTCCAGTTATTTCTTTTAAAATTTTGCCGGGCAAACGGCTGGAACCCATCCGCCCCTGAATAATTGCAACAACTTTTGGTTTTGCCTGATTGCTCATCTTTCACTCACCACGCCGGGCTAACTGCTGCGCCAGCTCATAGGCATACAATAATTTTTGGAAATTTTTCGACCAATCAGCGCGTTCTTCTGCAAGATTTCGCGCCGCCCGGCCAACTTCACATCGTTTTTCCCGCTGTGCGTAAACCTGGATCAGTTTTGCTGCCACAGACTGGGAATCCCCATCCGGAAAAAACCAGCCCTGCCCATCCGGGGTGATCCATTCCAGATTACCCGGAATATCCGAAACCAGTACCGGCAGGCCGCAGGCTAATGCTTCCATCAACGAGACTGATGATCCGTCACTATGCGAGGCGCTGGCATACAGATCAGCAGCATGGTAATACATCGCCAAATCATTCTGGCTGATCTGTCCGCCAAAAAAGACCCGGTCTAACACATCATACTGGATCAAAATTTTCCGAATCAATTCCGCCTGTGACCCGCCGCCCAGGAGCAGCAGACGCAGTTCAGGGATTTGCTGGGCAGCCTGGGCAAAACCGCGGACGAGCACATCCACACCGTAAATCGGTTCCCAGGTACGCAGACTCAAGACCACAAAAGCATCCTCCCAACCCCGGCGAGCACGAAATTCCTCCGCCCGCCCCGGTTGAAAGCGCTGCAAATCCACGCCCCAGGGAAAAAGAACCACCCGCTCTGCCGGAAAACCAAACTCCGCGGCTTTCTTTTGCACGGCAAGGCAATCCCCCACCAGTACAGTGGTGTGATCGAGAGTATATTTTGTCGCCCAATGCATGCGCCAATTTTTATCAGCGTCTTTAAGCAAATCTGAGCCCCACGACATGGTAACCAGCGGCGAAAAACCGCTTAATGCGGCCAAAAGTGCCGCGTTTTGGATCGGCCCGGCATGGATCACATCCGGTTGGACCGCACGGATCACCCGCCCCAGATCGTTAAGCAGCGCCAGCCCGTCCCGCAGTTGGGCCGGGCGTGTACCGCCTTTCCAGGAGATCTGCTCGACTTGAGATGGAAGCGGGCGGTCTTCCAACTGCCGCCCGCGCCGTTCTAATCGCAAAGAATATATTTGGTGCGGAGTTTCCGCTAAAGCCGAGAGAAACCGGTGGTCATGCGGCGTGTAATCACGCGTGAAATACAAAATCCGTGTCATGCACCCAAATCTGTCCAGTACAATTCTTTCCCGGCGGGAATATCCGCCAGAGCGCGTGTACCAATTACCTGGGGAATAGCGGGTGGTAAAATTGCACCGCGAGTAGCCGGGCGCAGAACATCCAGCATATCCCGGGTAATCACTTCCCCGGCCTGGATATCGCGTGCCGCGCGGATGCAGCGGCGTTGAATCACCACCGTATCCTGTTCATTCTCGGCCACAAATTTTTCTGCGGAACCGAGCGCCAATTCCAGTTCGCGGGTGCGCAGTACCATTGCTTCCCAGGCATGGGGATCCATAGCAAAAGCATGATCCGGTCCTTCGCGCAGATTGTCATCGGTGAAGTGCTTTTCAATCACCCGCGCCCCCAAGGTCACTGCGCCTAAGACGGCTGCATGGCCGGGGGTGTGATCGGAAAGGCCCAGGATCACATCCGGGTACATAAGCTTGTAGGTTTTGAGCACATTCAGGTTAACGTACTTGAAATTTTCAAGGCTGCCCGTGTAATTGGTATTGCACTGCATCAGCACAAGCTGCTTGTTTTTGTTCAAAATGGTGTTGACGGCCTGCTGGACCTCCCCGATATTAGCAGCACCAGTGGCCAGCAAGACGGGTTTGCCTTTCTGGGCAATCCGGTCTAAGGCTTCCAGCCAGTCAACTTCACCGGAGCCGATCTTGTAAACCGGCATATAGGCATCCAGATAGTCAATAGCTTCAAAGTCATACGGGGCGGAAAAATAATCAATCCCGACCTCGTCGCAGACTGCTTTCAGTTCTTCCGTCCATTCAAAAGGAATGGAGGCGGATTTGTACACCTCAAAAACAGATTTCTTCCATTTGGATTGGTGCGACTGCTGGCCGCCTAGCGACTTAAAGCCGTAATCCGAAACAATTTTGGGAGCGCTGAAATTTTGGAATTTTGCGGCATCTGCACCGGCATTCTTTGCCAGGCGAATCAAGTATTTTGCCCGTTCCAGGCTGCCATCATGGTTCGCTGCAATGTCCGCCACAAAATACGTGGGATGATTGTCGCCAATGATCCGGTTGCCAATCTTAATTTCCATAGCCATCTCCTTATGAACACACCCAAACATCTGCTTGAAGCAAAAGGCAGTTACTCCGCTCCAAAAGCCTGCATCTGCTGCGGAATCCCCGCCTGAAAGGCCGCATAAAAAATCTCAATTCCATCTGCCAGCCTGGGAGCAGGCTGCCCCAGCACGCGAGCAAGTTTGTCTGTCCGCAGGTTCAGATTGGGTGAGCGAGCTGCCTGTAAGCCGCCCTGCATCACAGAGACCGGTTCAATCAAACCGGCATCCAGCCCAAACCGGTCGGCAATGGCTTTCCCAAAAGCATATTTGCTCCAGGATTCGCTGCTCAGCACATGGTACAGCCCGCTGCAGCGCTGCTCCACCAGTTTCAACAGCATCTGCACCAACTGGCTTACTTCCAACGGGGAGAAAATCACATCCGTAAAGCCTTTCACAGGCTTTCCGGCGGACAGGTTGTAATAAAAAAATTCACCCAGGCTGCGTTTTCCGCTCAGACTCCAGCCGTAAAAATTCACCCGGGCAATCAGTGCCAACGGGTTGGCTTCGGCCACCTGCTGTTCTCCAGCCAGCTTGGATCGCGCATAAACACTAAGCGGATTGGGGGCATCCTCTTCGGTATAACTTCCGCGCACGCCGTCAAACACCGCATCGGTGGAAATATGCACCAGTTGGATGCCTCGCCGGGCAGTTTCACGTGCCAGTTCCCCCGGCAAATCCGCATTGACCCGCCAGGCCAGCTCCGGGCTGCGCTCGCACTGGTCAATATTGGCCATTGCCGCGCAGTGCAGCACAACATCCGGGCGAATCTGATCCAACAGTATTGCGGCCTGCCCAGGCGCAGAAAGATCAACGGCTAGAACGGTGAAAGGCGCGTTTTTTAATCCGTGCTGGTTCACTACACCCGTCACAGTTTGCTGCTGGTAGGTTTGGCTGCAAAAATTTAACCCCAACAGCCCGCTCGCGCCTGTCACCAGGAAATGCGTCATTCCAACTTGCCCTGCAAATAATCAGCTTCAATTGGAGCAATGATTTCTTTGATCTGGTCAATCGACAACCACTGATCATTGGTGTTGCTGGCATAGCGGTAGTCATCCACCAATTTTTTACCGCGTTTTTCCCATTCACGGCCAAACCAGAACGCCTCAGCCGGTTGAACAACATACATGTCATCCAACTCAATTGTCGAGCGCGATTCATCTTCAGAAATCAATACTTCATGCAGTTTTTCGCCAGGGCGAATTCCAATCGTTTCGATTTTCGCCTTTGGCGCAACCGCCTTGGCCAGGTCAAAGACCGTCATGCTGGGAATTTTCGGGACAAAGACCTCACCGCCTAGCTGCTCGGCAGCACAACGGATCACAAAACGCACGCCCTGCTCCAATGAAATCCAGAAGCGGGTCATCCGTTCATCTGTAATTGTCAAAGAGCCGTTCTCACGCTGTTTGAGAAACACCGGCACAACGCTTCCACGCGAACCAACCACGTTGCCGTAGCGAACGCAGCTAAACCGAGTGGCGGTACCGCCCGCATAAGAATTACTTTGCACAAACAATTTTTCAGCCGCCAGCTTGGTTGCACCGTACAGGTTAACCGGATTGACGGCTTTGTCGGTGCTGAGTGCCATCACCTTACTAACACCAGCATCCAGAGCGGCCTCAATTACATTGCTGCTGCCCAAAATATTGGTCTTAATGGCTTCCATTGGATTGTACTCACAGGCAGGCACCTGTTTGAGCGCGGCAGCATGGATGACAATATCCACCCCGTTAAACGCCCGGCGCAAACGCTGCTGGTCGCGCACATCACCAATGAAATAGCGCAAACTGGGATGGTTATAACCCGCTCCGCGCATTTCGTGCTGTTTCAGCTCATCACGGCTGAAGACAATCAATTTTGCCGGATGATATTCTTCCAGCATAATTTTGATGAATTTTTTTCCGAAGGAGCCGGTGCCTCCGGTCACCAATACAACTTTATCTGACCAATCCATCCTCTACTCCAATCGTCCTGCACTAAACAGGGGATGATCTATTTTTAAATCGCAGCGCCGGCCACTGCCCCATCAGGGCTTGCGCAATATGACCAGCGGGTATTGACCTTGTTCACCATAATATTGCGGGCGGCGTTCTTCCAGGCTGTACAGCAGCTTCAGCCAGAGACGTCCTCCCAACGGGGCATGGATTACAGCACGCAGCCAGCGCACACTGACGCTTCTCCAGACCCGGATTTCCACATTTTTGCCCGCTAACTCGCGGCGCAGCCAGGCAGCATCCAATTTTTCAATAAATGTGCCGGTGGGCGCGGTTTCCTTTTTTGCTTCCACTTTGGCTGGAATTTTTTTGCTTTCTACCGGTTTTCCTTTTAACCGCAGCACGAGCCTGCCCACACCTTCCATCAACCGCACCAGCCATTGACTGCGGCGCATCAACGGCGAATCCGTCCAGCCATTGACAATCACTGCGGTAGATTTTTGCGCAAGGACACGGTCGATTTCGCCATAGGCTTTTTTCTGCTCGCTCAAGGGCAAATGGTGCAGTGTATGCAGTGAAACCACCCCGTCAAAGACTTCTTTTTTGAAGGGCAAATTGGCTACATCGGTGACAACATACAATCCGTGTTCGCCCAAACGCTTCCGTGCTTCTTGCAATGCGACAATAGAAATATCGGCACATACCCGGTATTGATAATTTTGCGAATAGGTCAGATATTCTGGATACTGCACCGGCCCTGACCCTGCATCCAATAAAAACCGCCCGGAAGGTTTCAAATACCGCCCCACCCGCAAGTGGCAGCGGTGAATATACTCGCTGGAAACCGGGCGCAAATCTTCATAACGTGCATTTTGGTACAGCCCATCCCCGACCACCTGCCAACCGACCTGATCGTAAAAACTGCGTACCTTTTGCTTAACCTCAACATCACTCATGCGTTCACCTGTCTGGTTCGTTCACCACATTACGGGTTTAATTACTTGATATTACCCGCCAGTCCAGCGGCTCTCCGACCAGATATTGGAATGTATTGCCGTAATGATTGCGCCCCTCTGCTCCCAAGACGGCATCTAATTTATGGTGGTTATAGTCTTCCCACAGGCGCACCAGGTGCCACGGGAAAGGCTGCGGAAACTCAAAGAAAAACTGATAGGCATACTGCCAGGCATGTTGAACCTGGTCTTTATTCAGCCGGTAAGCAGCCGGGTTTTCCAGCATCTGCCCTAGCAGTTTAAAGAACGTCACCCAGGAATCCGGGTCATAGGTAAACCCGCGATCGCGATAGTGCGTTTTTCCGGCCACAATGACGGGAATTCCGTTCATGGCCATTTCCATACCAACTGTCGTGGTATATACCAGACCCAAATCGGCTACATCCACCAGATCGTACGTATTAATTTCATCCTTGGGCTTAATCACCCGGATATGATTGGGCAGCTTCGGCAGAATTTGGCGAATGATATCCACCATGGACTGGCCACGGGTAAGCACTTCACCCGGGTGCACCCGGATCACCAGTTGAATATCTGGACGACCAATAAAATATTGAATCGTCCGGCTAATCCATTCCGTCATGGTTTTGGTAAACACCTGCCGTCCTAATGTCAGACTGTCACCAATCACATTGGTGGCCAATAACACGACGGGACGTCCATCCAAACCAAGGGCTTCGCGAGCTTTTTCACCACCCTGGGCAGGTACACCCTGCCAGAGACGGTTAAAGTTCTCCCAAATAGAGGCGCGCTGGCGGGCCATCATCAAGGAACGCATTTTTTCGAGCTGCGATTCGGTCAACGGATTATCTTTGCGCATCTTCCAAAGGCCATCCGTATCCTGGCGCATTACTTCTGCATTCTGTGCCAACCAGATGCGCTGGCGCTGATCGCTAAATTCGTAGGTCGTTGTCGGAATATTCAGGTGACGCGCTACTTTATACACCACACCCAATTCCTGAATGGTTCCATTGGGAACAATGACCACATCCGGACGGTTATTCCGCAGATACGCCAATGCAGCCTGGGCAGCATCTTTGTTGCGCTCATATCGCAGCTTATAGATTTCACTATCCGGATCAATATCCTCAACTTGAAGCGTATATTGCGCATCAAACACCGAAACCTGCTTGACCGATTCGTTCAGCGGCTCAGGTAAAAATGTATACGGTGCGCGAATGGATAAGAAAGAGATCACGTTTACCAATGGATCTAACTGGCTTAACACTTTGCGCGCGTATGCGTTTTGGCGGCGTAAATCAAAGCGATTGATTGGGTTCTGCCATTCACCATACGGCAAAAAACCTAACGTCACCTTATGTCCCTGGGCAGCCAGCGCCGCACTTAATAAGGCCGCATGCTCAATCCAGTAGTGCAAGGTAGCAAAAATAAACACCTTTTTGCCTGGCACTGCCGATTGGCTCATTTTCTTGGCCTGTTCGACCACTTCTGGCAGTGAAGCCTGAAGGTTCTTTAATGTAAACCGGCTCTTAATCGGTTTCCCTTGCTGGCGGAACAACCAATATAACTCCGCCGTAAAGGGAATACCACCTAAAATATTCTTAATCGCTTCTTTTCCGGAAATCGTCATCCTACACCGCCTCAATTTGCCAAAGAAGGCGAGGCCGCACCGCGCCTAAACGCGGTTCTGGCCACTGCATCCCCGGAGCACCTGCCGCATCGACAGTAAAGGTCAGCACTTGTTCGTCCTGGAAATAACGCTGTACTCGGTACGAACTGGCGTTCATTCCAATCACAAACCGGCCTTCGTTTAACGTATCTGCGGGAACCGTACAGCGGCTGATATACCGGCCCGGCTGCCGCGTGGTCATGCGTTCAAACGCTTCGGGATCGTCCGTATCAAAGGACGTAAATACATATTCACCGCGGGTGCTCATCAGGTAGAGACCTACCCGCAGACCAGTAATCGGCGCATCCAAAGCATATTCGATCTCGAACGTGGTCTCCTCAATGGAACGGACCGTATCCACTACTTTACCTTGCGGATTAAGAACACGAACCGCAATGGGGCGGAAAGGTTTCGCATCGGTTGGAACTTCATCTTCCTCCCAGGTACGCTGACCTTCTTGAGAATATCCACGTGAGAGGTAATAATCTACGGCCTGAGGCGTGGGTGCCCGTAAAGCCAGGCGACCTTTTTCAATCACCAGGGTTTCTTGAGTCAAGCGCAGGACTGCCGACATATTATGGCTGACAAATAAAACTGTCCGTCCTTGCTGGGCAACATCCCCCATCTTCCCCAGGCACTTGCGTTGAAACTCTGCATCGCCCACTGCCAGCACCTCATCCACCACCAAAATTTCTGGTTCCAAATGAGCCGCCACGGCAAACGCCAGGCGCAGGTACATACCGCTTGAATACCGTTTTACCGGCGTATCAATAAATTTATCCACCTCTGCAAAGGCCACAATCTCGTCAAATTTACGCTCAATTTCTGTCCGCTTCATCCCGAGAATTGCGCCATTCAGAAATATATTTTCCCGACCGGTTAACTCCGGGTGAAACCCCGTGCCAACTTCCAGCAAAGAACCTACCCGGCCGTGAATTTCTGCTTCGCCTTCGGTCGGTTCGGTAACGCGTGAGAGCAGCTTAAGCAGTGTGCTTTTCCCGGCCCCGTTGCGCCCGACCACACCTAACACCTGGCCTTGCTTTACCTCAAAAGAGACATCGCGCAGCGCCCATATGGTATCTTTTGATTCAGGGGTCTTATGTGTAAAAACCGAGACCAGCGAATCGCGCAAGGTCTGGTAACGCTGTTGGTTCAGCGCACCAATACGGTAACGTTTTCCAAGATGGTTGACCCGAATCGCCAGATCGCTCATATCATATCCGCAAATTTCCGCTCCATACGGCGGAAGTAATATAGACCAGTGACAAACAACAACACAACCACAGCCGCAGAGACCAGCATGACCTGCCCGGGCGGGTTGGTGCCAAAAATAGCCCAGCGGAAACCCTGGATCACACCAACCATCGGATTCAGTGCATAAATTGCCTGCCAGACCGGCCCAGCGCTGATTGCATCCAGTGAATACACGACAGGAGACGCATACATCCAGATCGTCACCAGAAAAGGCACCATATGCTGCACATCGCGGTACTGCACATTCAGAGCCGAGAGCCACAATCCCACCGCCAGGGCTGTAATCAACGCCAGCAGCAAGAAAAGCGGCAGCCAGAGCAATTGAATGGTAAACGGCACCTGATAATAGATCATCAAACCAACCAGCACCACAAAAGAGAACAAAAAGTCCACCAAACCTGCCGCTACCGCCGAGATCGGAATAATCAGCCGCGGGAAGTAAATTTTGGTAATCAGATTGGTGTTGGTAACCAGGCTGGTACTGGAACGCTGTAATGCACCCTGGAAAAACTGCCAGGGGAGCAGCGCAGCAAAACTAAAGATTGGATAAAACTGTTCCGGGATGCCTTTATCCGGAGTAACGCCCAAGAAGCGGTTAAAAATCACCGTGAACACCACCATGCTCAGGATCGGCTGTAAAATAGCCCAACCAATGCCCAGCACAGCTTGTTTATAGCGCACCTTAATATCACGCCAGGTAAGGAAAAAGATTAACTCGCGGTACAACCAGAGGTCGCGCAAATTCACTGCGGCCCAACCACGCGATGGACGGATATAGGTGATGTTATTTTCTGCTCGTACCGTCATAAAATCGTTCCAGATCTTCTATCAGGCTGCCAATTCTCCAGGCAGTCAAGCATTGCACCCAGCTATTTCTGCTGCGCAATGTACCAATCAATGGTCTTTCGCAAGCCTTCTTCAAAAGAAGTTTTGGCGCGGAAGCCAAAGTAACTTTCTGCCCGGGTCACATCCAAGCCGCGGCGAGGTTGGCCATTGGGCTTGGTCTTGTCCCAGATCAGTTTGCCTTCATAGCCGGTCAACCGCTGAATCATTTCAGCCAGGTCTTTGATGCTAATTTCATATCCTGAACCCAGGTTCACCGGATCAGAACCGTTATACCGCTCGGCTGCTAACAAAATACCTTCGGCGGCATCTTCCACATACAAAAATTCGCGCGTGGGTGAGCCGTCACCCCAAACCTCCACGCTCTCCAGTCCGGCGGCCTTTGCCTCCAGACATTTGCGGATCAGCGCGGGGATGACATGCGAAGAACGCAGATCAAAGTTATCACGCGGGCCGTAGAGATTCACCGGCAAGAGAAAAATCGAGTTGAAACCGTACTGCTGGCGGTACGCCTGCGACTGCACCAGGAGCATTTTCTTGGCCAGACCGTAAGGCGCATTGGTCTCTTCGGGATAGCCGTTCCAGATATCATCCTCTTTGAACGGGACTGGAGTGAACTTGGGATAAGCGCAAACCGTTCCAATCGCAACAAATTTATCCACACCCCGCTGCCAGGCTTTGTGCATCAACTGCACACCCATCATCAAGTTGTCATAAAAGAACTCGGCAGGATGCTCGCGATTAGCGCCAATCCCGCCTACGTGAGCCGCCAGATGAATAATGATGTCCGGATTGGCATCCGCCAGCATCCGGTCAATATCCACAGGGTCAACCAGGTTATAGTCTTCAATTCGCGGGATAAAAATATCTTCCACACCGCGCTGCATTAAACCGGCCGTGACAAAAGAGCCAAGAAAACCAGCCCCACCCGTCACACATACCCGGCGGTTCAACCAAAAGTTCGCGTTATCCATCATGATTTGTCCCCATCCTCCATTTCAAGCACAACTTTCAAATCCTGAATACGCAGCAAGGGAGCTTTCGGATCGTCCACTAATGGAACCCCTTGCTCCAGACAGGTCAACCGGCATACATCAGCCACGTCCCCGTCGCCTTGCAAACGCACTGCTTTGAACCCCGCTTCACGAACCCGGTCTAAAATTTCAACGGTCCGAGAACGGATCAAACGGTATAGTCGAAATGAATTTTGAATATAATCCAGGGTAAGACGCGTACGCAGAGCAATTCCGTCAGGGGTAATAATATATAGTAATTTACGGCGCTCAACACGCCGTACTTTTACATACCCCTTAGCGATCAGGCGTTTCAAATGCCAGTTCACCGTCCCAACTGCCACCCCCAGCTGCGAGGCAAGCGAAGCCTGGGTCGCATCCGGATCTTTTTCGATCTGTTCCAGTATGATAAGGTCTCGACTAGTTTCGGGTGGAATGCTCATCATCATGTAAAATTCAACTGTTGAATTATAAACTTGGCCGCCGATTCGGTCAAGGGACGGGGATTAAGGGCAGGTTAATAAAACACCGGCCAGGCAAGTTCCTGGCCGGTGCAAACAAATCCAAAAACCAAACTAGCGGGTTACAACGGGCAGCATCATCGTATAACTATCCATACTGCTGGAGAAATTTAGAATCACCAGATTCTGGTCGCAAGCACCGCTGGTGGTAAAAAGCTGCGGTTCCGAGAGCAAATTTCCAGCCAGATCAAACACCGTGATCCAGAAAATTCCCGGCGCAGCCGATCCGGCCAATTTAATTTCATAACCACCCGGGCCATAACCAGTGGCCAGCCCGGCAAAACCCAATTCCTTCACCGTCTGCCCGCCAATATTCCCCTCCACAGACAGCACCAAATTTTGCAAAGGTTGACCTTGCGTGCCAAACACCTGGCCGGCAACCCCCATCCAGCTGCAGCCTAGATCCGCGTGCAAAAACGCTGGAGCCGCCAAACCGCCGCCAGTTTGGATCGACACCGGAGGAGGAGTAACTTCTCGAGGTGCTTCAGTCGGCACAATCACTGGAACAGGTGTTTCTGTCGGTAACACCGCAGCGGTTGGCTCAAGTGTCGGGATTGCAGTAGCGGATTACTCACGCCTCGCAGCGGACGTG
>JAJUJY010000126.1 GCA_029265085.1 Chloroflexota bacterium | reverse complement strand
CCCACGAGCACATCCGAACCACAACCCACCGCCACAGCCAGCCAGTCCCCCACCTCCACCTCAACCCTCACGCCCACCGCCACACCTGCCAACTGCCCGGAATATCTGGTTGTGGATTCCATCAAAAAAGCGATCCCTTCCGGTATTTTCATGATTTTTGGGCCAATCGATTTGGATCCTTCAACCTTGTTGGATATAAAGACGGGGCAAACGACTTCATTACAGACCTTGTACCCTGACATTGAGATCGATCAATATGCGATTTCGCCAGACCGAAAGCGGATTGCTCTGGTTGACATTGAGATCGGAGAGACCTTCGAAGAAACGGTATGGATCGTCACACCCTTCGGAACCGTGCTAACCCAATTCGAACCGCCAGCTGGCTGGCATGAAGTATCCTGGATCAACGACCACCTGATCGGGATCGCAAAGGTGACTAGAGAATGGGATGACGTCATGCTGACGTACGACCTGCAAACCGGCAAATCCTCCCTGATTGTCCCGCCATTCAGAGATTTATATCAAGATGATTCACCGTTGTCCTGGCGAATCTCTTACAGCCCAGATCTGCGTTGGATGGCCTACATCAACAATAATGATTACACAACGGTCGTGGTCAATCTGGAAAACAACCAGATTATTTGGAAAAGCGTCGGAGAAAGCTACCACATCACCCCCCAATGGACGCGTTCCGGGGACAAACTGGTGATCTCTGATTCAGCGGTTGGCCTCTACATTCTCAGCCGGGATGGAGAAAGCAGGCTTTTTCCGATACCCGAATCGATACAAACCAATCCGAATTATTTTAAGTATTTTGATATTTCCGCTCTGTCTCCAGATGACCGCTATCTGGCAGCCTGGGTCAACACCAAGATAAAGGAGGAAATTTTTACCAAACTGCTCATCCTGGACCTGAAAACGAATCAAGTGCTGGATTTTTGCTTGATTGCTGATTTTGAAAATGAGATTCTCTGGTCGCCGGACAGTACGGGACTCATCACTTCATTAGAGAATAATCTACCGGATGGATCCATGAACAGCGGGCGAGTGTATCTGGACCTGGCGGCGAAAAAAGTGATTGAATTTCCAACAGAACCACCCTTCTACGGCTGGCTCAGCTCGGTAGAATAAGATCTGGATCGTTGAATGGCAGGATGCGGTGAAACCGCACCGGTATATATGCAATTTCACCGCCAATAATCGCTTCAAATAGAATGCGCCCCCATCCCCATCGAAGCAAGCAGCTCGTCCATACAGGCCAGGAATCGCTCCATTTCTTCACTGTCCATGGTCAGCGCCGGATCGAGGCGCATATTATTCCCGGCAGCATAAAATCCCACCAGGTAACCGCGTTCCAGCAGCTTGTAAAAGACCGTTTCAGCAGAAATATGGGGGTGCGGTTGAAATTCCAGCCCCAACAGCATACCGCGCCCGCGGGCAGCCTTAATCACCGGGTACTGCTCAGCCAGATGCTGCAACCCGGCCAAAAACCATTCGCCTAGCTCCGCGCCGCGCTCCACCCAGGCCCCATCCCGCAGCGTGGCAATCATTTCGCGGACCACCGCGCATCCCAATGGATCATTTTGATGCGACTGTGCATAGCGCAGGCCGCTGCGCTCCAGTGCGTCCGCAACCGCGGGCAGCATCGCAACCGCGCTGACCGGATACCCGTTGCCTAAACCTTTCCCCAGGCTCACTAAATCCGGTTGAAGGTTGTAATGCTGAAAACCAAACCATTTTCCGGTGCGCCCCATTCCGGTTGTGATCTCATTTGCCGCGATCAAGCCGCCGGCCTGCCGGACCCGCTGCACAATTTGGGTGATCAGATCCAGCGGCGGGAAATTCACGAAAGCCGAACCGCTTCCACCGGGTTCAAACACAAAACCGCCGATCTGCTCAAAAGGAATTGGATCTAGCAAAGCGCCCCAGTCGGCGGACGGGCTGGCCTGCCAGTCAATCAGGACCCATTCCTGGCTGCTCTTTTTCCCGGCGGAACCATACGCGGCCAGGTAAGATTCCCGCAAAGTCAGCAGCAGCTCTTTTCCGGTCACTCTTCGGATCGTTTGAACGGCAAACTCCACTGCCTCACTGCCGGAGGACAGGAACACGCACTTGCCGTCCATTAACCCGGTGATTTCCAACACATCCACCGCGGCCAGTTCAGCCGTCAGGTTGGGGAACCTTGTCCCCAGGTGAGCGACCGAATCTAACTGCTTGCAAATGGCCTGATTGATCCGCGGGTGGTTATGCCCCAGTGCCGTACACCAGATACCCGACTCGAAATCCACGTACCGGCGGCCGTTTTGATCATAGAGATAACAATTCTCAGCCCGGACAAAATCGGTTTTTACAATATCATGACATTTCAAAATATGACTCATCTCAACCTCATCCAATGAACGCCTGCACCAACCGTCCAGGCGAAAGATATAATTCCATTTCTAAGCATTGTATGAGGTTAATGGCCTGCCCGGTAGAGCCAATTGCAGCCAATTTTTATCAGGCCAATTTTCAGCCGTCAGCAGTCAAATGGAATGCCAGGTTACAGGTTGCAGGTGGCAGGTTGCAGGTTGTAGATTCTGGCAACTGTCAACTGACAACTTCTCACCACTCCCCACTTCTTCTCCGTGCCCTCTGCGTCTCTGCGGTGAATTAATTGTCGTTGGGTTGCGGGACGGGCAAGCTGAATAACCGGTTGGTTCCGTTGCGCCCCCCCGCCACAACCTACAATGAATCTCTGCGTGCTCCGCGCCTCTGCGGTGAATTTCTGATTTAATCCGGTGGGAAAACTGGATTTTGTTGGCTGAACTCTGCTAATGGGGGAAGAGAAACTCGCCTGCAATTAACAAGATGACGAACAGCCCAGGCAGAAGTGTCACCCAGACCATCCAAGAATAATCACGACTGCGAAGGATGGCAATTAATCCAACCACCGCGCCAGCCAATCCACACAGCATCATCAGGATACCGTAGAAAGGTAATAAAGCCACAACCCAATCGATACTGGATTCACCTTCGGCTGCCGGGACAAAAATCAGCACGTTAATGATGAACAGCCCCACAAATGCTGTTGTCAGACCGACCGCCCACCAACCTGATCGCGAACGAGGCAGATGCATTACAGTGGAACGAAGTTGGGATAACATCATACACCTTCCTGATGAGAATTCTCCCCTACCATTTCCATCATAGCATGGAAAATTTATGAAGAAAAGTAATACCACAATTGGGTGGACGCGATATCGATCCAAAGGATTTCAGCAAAAAATATGCGTCCGGCATCCAACTGAATAATTCCTTGATCTTAGAATAGGGTTGTTACGCTCAGGGGGGCACCAGTCAATAAATATCGAGCAAAGGGATTGATGAAATGCATCCCTTTGCTCCGCGTCTGTCAAATCAATTAATCGCTGGATATCAAATCAAGGTCAGCGAATCCGCCGGTCGATCCTGTCATAGGTTGCGCCAAACACATAGCGGTTCCCTTCCAGGAAGTTATGCGGGAAGCCCATCTCAATGGCGCTCACCTCATTCAGCCGTTTCATCTGATCGTCACTGAGTTTCCAATCCAACACGGCCAGGTTATCCTGAAGCTGAGCCAGATTACGCGCGCCCAAAATCGGGATCATTTGCGCAACCGGGTTTTGCCGAACCCAATTGATCGCCACCTGTGCCATGCTGCGCCCGGTTTCTTCCGCAACAGCCTGCACCTCCAACACAACTTGCAGAGATTTTTCGCTCAGGTTTAATTTTTCCGGGTTGATACGGGTGGGGTCCTCCACTTTTTTGAGAAATTTTCCGCTCAAAATCCCCGCTTCTAACAATCCCCAGGGCATCACTGCCATATCCCAATGGCGCGCCATCGGAAGATAGGCACGCTCAATTGCCCGGTCTAACAGGGAGTAGGGCAGCTGTAAACCAATAAAGCGGGACCAGCCGCGCAGTTCGGAAACGGCATTGGCTTCGGCCACAATCCAATCGGGCGTATCAGATACCGCAATATATTGGACCTTGCCCATACGCACCAGGTCATCCAACCCGCGCAGCACTTCTTCGACCGGGGTAAGATAATCCCACATATGCAGGTAATACAGGTCGATCGTATCCGTTTGTAATCGTTTCAGGCTGCGTTCCACCGATTTCATCATGTTCTTGCGGCTGTTGCCGCCGCCATTTGGATCAGGATCGGTTGGTTTGGTCAGGGTGTATTTGGTTGCGACCACAAACTGGTCGCGCCGCCCTTTCAAGAAATCCCCCAGGAATTCCTCGCTGGTGCCGTCTGTGTAATTTACCGAAGTATCGATAAAGTTGCCGCCCTGTTCTGCAAAAAGATGAAACATCTTTTCGCTTTCTTCTTTCGATGCACCCCAACCCCAGGTTTCCCCAAAAGTCATTGTCCCCAGGCAAAGTTCAGAAACCCGCAAACCACTTTTTCCTAATAACTGGTAACGCATGATTGTTCCTTTCTGACCGTGATTCAATCAAAATGTTTCGTTTTTACTCGTCAACTTGATCTCAAAAAAACGCATTCGGTAATCGCTGTACTAATTGAGCCGCTTTCACCAGCCGCTTCAGGAGCCTCTTTCCTAAGATCATTCCGGTATTGGCCAGTATACTCTGAAAAGAAGTTTTCTCCCAACCGTCTTGCCCAAAACGGCTGTGGTAAAACCGATATTCCAGCCAGACCGGCAGACAAAAATTTTTTGATTAACTTTTGGTGCGCAGGGTCGAGCGGCCGCCATCCACACTGATGATCTGGCCGGTAATCCACTCTGCCTCAGGAGAGATCAAGAAAGCCGCCAGCGCAGCAATATCTTCCGGTTCACCCAAGCGCTGCATGGCATGCATGCCCGCAATGGAAGCCGACAGGGCTTCATTGCTGGTCAGGCTTTGAGCCAGCGGTGTCCGCGTCAGCGATGGGGCAATTGCATTGACTCGCACCTTGGGAGCCAACTCCGCGGCCAGCGAAAGGGTCAACCCATTCACCGCCGCTTTGGCCATCCCAATGGACGCGTGAAAAGTGAATCCTTGCAAGGCGGCCACGCTTGAAAAAAGGATCACGGAGCTGGTGCCCGCACTTTTTTTCAAGGCTGGCAAAGCTGCCTGCACAGCCAGCGCTGCTCCTACGGCATTCACCTGGAAATCCTGTAAAAACTCCGCCTCGCTAAACCGCTGGAAACTCTTCAAATTCAAGCTGCCCACAGCATAGACCAGCCCATCCAAGGTTTCTCCGGCAGCCTGTGCAGCACTAGAGAACAGAGTGCTGTCGGTCACATCTCCCACGGTATAAGCGGCTCCCAAGGCATCCTTTGCGGCTGCCAGTTTTTCCTCGTTCCGGCCAACCAGGTGCAGACGATAGCCGCGGGCATGCAACAATTTCGCCGCTGCCAGCCCAATTCCACCGGTTCCACCATAGATCAAAACAGTCCCTGCCATGTTTCACCTGCTCCCTATCCAAAAAAACATTAATCAATCCAAGGTGCTCATAAAAAATGCGCAATCATTTATTTGATCACCAAGTTGTCATATCAAAATTTTAAAGGAATCAACGATGGAATCAAACGAACTGTCCAAGCTTGGGCATTGCTGCTATATTTCTCTTTTCAATTCTTCTCAAATATTCTAAAATGAAGCAATATTAATGAAAGAAGTGTTGAAATACACGGTAACAGGAGGTGAAATGTTAACCATCTTATTGATCCTGGGCTTGTTGGTAGCGGTATTGGCGGTCATTTTCGCCTTGCAAAATACCGCAGCAATCACCGTGACTTTTTTGTTCTGGCAATTTAACCAATCTCTCGCGCTGGTCTTGCTTCTGGCGGTATTTGCCGGCGTACTCATCGGTTTGCTGACCATCCTACCCGGCGCAATCCGCAATCAATGGCGAACCTCCGGGCAAAAGAAAAAGATCGACTCGCTGGAAAAATCCGCAGCAGAATTAAAAATCCGCGCAGAAGAAGCCGAACGCAAACTGGCCGAAAAGACCGCCGAACTGGCGGGGAAACCGTCCGCTCCAACAGCGCAAACACCGCCTGTGCAGCCAGAAAAACCCGCCGAAAACACATTAAACATTCCCCCAATTACATAAAGACGCAAACAAATCCAAATGTATCCTCCGACCAGCTATCTGGCCGGAGTTTTTATTTCTTCAAGGATAAACCCTCCAATTGCATACCAGGGTTTAAATATTTCTCTCTGTTATTCTTGCCGCGGCAGGCCCAAAAAGGTCGTTATCGAGATCATTTTCTCAAAAAACAGGTATCTTCCACCAAACCCTCCACTTGCACACCAATGTTGTACGATAAATATGAACAACTTTATCGATCGGAGGAAACCCATGTTTTTCTTATCGCGCACCGGAGGTGCTCAATGAGTACCCCGGTTATTACTGTGAACGGCTTGTCCAAAACCTACCGCGTCCCGGAACGTGAAGCCGGGCTGCGCGCATCGTTCAAAGCCCTGTTTCGCCCCGCGTACCGGGATGTGCCCGCCGTGGTTGATCTCAGCTTTGAAATCGAACGCGGCGAGATGGTCGCCTTGATCGGCCCAAACGGTGCCGGAAAGACCACCACGCTCAAAATGCTGGCCGGGCTGCTCACTCCCACGGCCGGACAGGCGCTGGTTGCCGGGTTCACCCCCTGGCAGCGCAAACCGGAGTTTCTCAGCCGGATCAGCATGGTGCTGGGCAACAAATCCCAGATGATCTGGGATATCCCCCCGCTGGACACGTTCCGCGTGCTGGCTGAGATTTACCGTATCCCCGCCGCTGAATACCGCCGCAATCTGGATGAACTGGTCGAACTGCTGGATATGCAGGAACTGCTTACCCGACCGGTGCGCAACCTGTCGCTGGGTGAGCGGATGAAATGCGAACTGGCCGCCGGTTTGCTGCACCGCCCGCAGGTAATGTTCCTGGACGAGCCAACCCTCGGCCTGGATGTTTCGATGCAGGCACGCCTGCGGCGCTTCATTGCGGATTACAACCGCACTTCCGGTGCAACCATCATCCTGACCAGCCACTACATGGCCGACGTGACCGCGTTGTGCAAGCGGGTCATTCTGATCAACGACGGGCGGGTGATCTACGCCGGTGAACTCAACCGGCTGGCTGAACGTCTCAGTCCCTTCAAACTGATCCGCATGGCGCTGGCCAACGGCAGCGGGCAGCCCGCTCCCGAACCCGTCTTACCTGCCGGAGTCGAACTGCAATCCCAGGAAGATCATACGCTGACCCTGCGCGTGCCCCGCGCCGGTGCCCCCGCCGCGACGGCTGAACTGCTGCGCAGTTTGCCGGTGGTGGACCTGCAGGTGGAAGACCCGCCCATCGAAGCGGTGATTGACCAGGTTTACCAGGGAGGTGCTTTGTGATTTCCGATCAAACCGTGAAACGCTTTCCGGTGAATCACCGCGGCGGGCTGGCACTGATTCAAGCCACCCTGCTTTCCTGGATGCAGTACCGCAGCTTCTTTTTTGTGCTGGCGTTCGGCTGGATGATCCCACCCTTGATTGCCCTGTTCGTCTGGTCAACGGCTGCCGGCCAGGGCAGTGTGGGGGGCTTCTCGCGGGGCGAGTTTGTGGCCTACTACCTGGTGCTGGTGGTGGTCAACCAGTTTACCTATGCGCAAGCTAACTGGACCCTGGGCGACGTGATCCGCGAGGGCAGCCTGACCACCTGGCTGCTCCGCCCCATCCCGCCGCTCTATCACCTGCTTGCGTCCGAGGGAGCCGGAAAAACCGTCATGCTGGCCTTCACCATTCCGGCCGCCGGGCTGCTGGCGCTGCTGCTGCGGCCTGAACTGCAAACCACTGCTTTGAATTTCCTGCTGTTTATGGTGGCTGCCCTGCTGGCCTGGGGACTGCGCTTCTTGTGGGGCGCCTGGCTGGCCATGCTGGCCTTTTGGGCAACCCGCGCAGACGCGCTGCTCGCGCTGCAGGACGCACTGGTCTTTCTACTTTCCGGGGTGGTTGCCCCGGTGATGCTGCTGCCCGGCGCACTGCAAACCATCGGCAAATTGCTGCCCTTCCGCTACATGGTCGGTTTTCCGGTGGAAGTCCTGCTCAACCGGCTGCCGCCCGCGGAACTTCTGACTGGCTTTGCCGTTCAGCTCGGCTGGCTCGCCCTTGCCGCACTGGTCACCCGCTGGGTCTGGAAAAGCGGTCTGCGCCGCTACGCCGCCATTGGAGGTTAAGATGTACTCGTTTCGATTAATCCGCAGTTTTCTGTTTGCCTCGGCACAGCGCGATCTGGCGTACCGGGCGAACTTTGCCATCAGCCTGCTCAATTCACTGCTCAGCCTGGGCACCAGCGTCATCGGCCTGTGGGTGCTGTTTGATCAGATTGAAAATCTGCAAGGCTGGGATTTTCCACAAACACTGGCCTTGCTGGGTGTGTTTTTCATCGTCAGTGCGCTCAACGGCCTGTTTATCGGTCCGGGCATGGAACGGCTGGCCGGGCTGGGCCAGGAAATCATGACCGGCAACTTCGACTTTACCTTGCTGCGTCCGGTCAACCCGCAATTCCTGGTCACCTTCCGTGAGTGGCGGCTGTTCTCCTTCATTGACCTGGCTTTAGGAATCGGCGTGGTCGTTGCCGCGGCAGTCAAAATGAACCAGCCCCTACCCTGGCTGCAGCTGCTGGGTTTTCTTGCAGCCCTCCTTGCCGCGGTAGTGGTGATTTATTCGCTGCTGCTGGCCTTCACCACCCTCGTCTTTTGGAGTCCCGGCCTGATGGTCACCTGGGTGTTCGATGCGCTCTTCCAGATGGCACGCTACCCGGTCGGGATTTACCCGCGCGAACTGCGCTTCCTGCTGACCTGGATCGTGCCGGTTGGGATCATCACCACCATCCCCGCCCAGGCACTGACCGGGCAAACCGCGCCGTTGACCATCCTGACCAGCCTGGGTGTATCACTGGTGTTGTTGGTGGGTGCTTCACTCTTCTTCCAGTGGGGGCTGCGCCGGTACGCATCGGCGTCTAGTTAATCACCACCCATCAAAAAAAGGGCAGCCGCGAGCTGCCCTTTTTTGAATATGCCAGACAATCTTACGGCTCGTATACTTCAAAATAATCAAACCCAAATTTTACCCGGTCGCCGGCATTGAACAATTCCATAATAAAGCCGGTTTGACCGGTTAATGGCTCAGCATCATCCATAACCTGATCCACAAACTGGCCGTTGATATACACCTGGATGGCGTTACCGGAAGCAACCACCCGCAAATCATTGGCTTCATCGACATGAATCGCATCGGAGTAGGTCCAATCGGTTAATGTGACCCATTCGCCTGCAACCATTTTATACACGCCGTATTTTTGGTAAAGGTTGGAAATTTCCACGATCGTGAAATTATCTGTGTCATAATGGCGGAATAACAGCCCGTACGCAATATCTTCGGTCCCTTCCAAAAACACACCGCGAGTGGCCAAGGTCAAATCCTGGTAATCGCCATCTTTATAGACCCACCAGACCATATCCTGCTTGGCCTCGATATCCCAGACGTACATGCCGTCCACCAGATCGTAGCCGATGATGCCGTATTCGGTATCATCGCGGTCAAAAATCCAATCGTCAGCGGAACCTTCGAAATCCTCGCTGTAGGTCAAGGTCATATCTGCGCCCAGGTCATCAGAATTTCCCGGTGAGACCACCTCTCCGCCTGCCGGGATGGGGGTCAGTCCACCTTCGCGCGGTTTCAGCGGCTGCACAGGAGCTTCTTCTGTCACTTCCTCTACCACCACCGCTTCGGGAGTGGATTCTTCTGCCCCGTCTGCCAATTTAAGTAAATTGCACCCCATCAGACTGAGCGCAAAAGCAATCAAAACTAACAAAATGACACCGCGATATTTCATAGTACCCTCCAGAGATCAACCTTAAAATTATTCACACCATCCGTTTTGAAGACAAGCGATATTAAAATGTTAAAATGATTATACCTTTTGGCTCGCCTTGTGAATTTACGAGCACCTTTCAATTTTGCATGATGGATCAATCCTTTAAAAAGGAGCTAAACATGATGCCTGCAGTTCCCTTTGGCCAACTTGCTCGCTATGATCATTTTCAATTTCAAGCGATTGAACCACGCCATGTTGACGTTTGGACACCACCCGGGTATGCTGAAAGTGAATTATGCTACCCGGTGATATATATGCACGACGGGCAAAATTTGTTTGATCCTGCCCTGGCCTACGGCGGCGTGGATTGGGGAATCATTCCAGCCATGCAGCACATAATGGAAAGGCAGTCTTTCCCTGGTGCAATCGTCATTGGCGTCTGGAACAGTTCCCAGCGCTGGCGCGATTATATGCCCGCCAAAGCGCTGGCCGCACCCGAGGCTGCCAATCAGCGTGAACGTTTTTCAGAACATGCGGGCGGTGACCCACTTTCAGATCACTATCTGCGCTTTCTGGTCGAAGAATTAAAACCATTCATTGACCGCACCTATCGGACAAAGGCGGATCAGGCGCACACCTTTGTCATGGGTTCCAGCATGGGAGGATTGATTTCCTTGTATGCGATCAGTGAATATCCACAGGTCTTTGGGGGCGCAGGCTGTTTATCAACCCACTGGCCTGCCGGCGAAGAGCCGCTTGTGGATTTTATGGCTGCGCATCTGCCGGACCCCAATTCTCACCGGCTGTATTTTGATTTTGGCACCGCCACCCTGGATGCCGCTTATCCGCCCTATCAGCAGCGCATGGATGAGCACCTGCTCAAAGCGGGGTATCTTCTGCATGAGAATTGGATCACCCTCAAATTTGAAGGCGCAGAACATAACGAGGCTGCCTGGCGTGCCAGAGTACACCTGCCGTTAAACTTTTTGCTGATGGGCAAAGGTTAACACGCAAAAGCAGGATGGGTATTTCCCCCACCTTACCCTGGATTTGGATTACAATAGATGAAAATCATTTGTCATTTTCAAGATTGGAGAAATCATGACTGATCAAATCGAAACCCCTGAAATTAAACCGGTGGAAGCCGTTGAAGAAAAAGCCGACCTCTACCACAATCCGGTCCGCTTATCCCGCATTTCCACCTGGGCGAATATCCTTTCCTGGATCTCCCTGGTGACCGGCACAGCCTTCTTTGTGATGGTATTGGTCTCAATCATCACTTCTGTGGTGAATTTTGGCGGCCAGGTGGGCGTGATGGATTTGCTGCCCTCGATTCTCAATGGCTTAATCTTCTTCGTATTGGGCGGCTTCATCTTTGTATTATTACAGGCCCTCGCCGAAGGAATTTACCTCTTCATGGATATTGAAGACAACACCCGCAGAAAGTAATTGTAGATCAACAGGATTCGAGCGCAGCAACTGGTTCACCAACCCGCTGCGCTCTTACTTTTAAAACAACCCCTGCGTTCTTATTTTTTCACCAGAATGCAATTCGGTCACGGAGAAATAACGATGAATTTATCCACCATATTGGACCAAATCGGCTTACAGCAAGGTGAATTGAGCGGTCAAACCGCGATCATAACCGGCGCAGGCCGCGGTATTGGCCGTGAAATGGCTCGCGCACTGGCTGCATTAGGAGCGGCGGTGGTCATTGCCGAACTTTCCGACGCCGGAATAGAAACCGAGCAGGACATCCGAAGCAGTGGTGGAAAAGCAATCTTTATCCGCACGGATGTATCCAACCCCGCCTCCGTGGACAACCTCGCCAGACAAGCCCGCTCCGCCTTTGGTCCGGTCAATATTTTAATCAACAACGCTATCCGGATCGCTTCTGTTCCTGTGGTAGAAATGCCCCTGGAAACCTGGGACCAAATCATCGCCGTCAATTTGCGCGGTGCATTTCTGACCTGCAAAGCCTTATTACCTGAAATGCTTACCCGGCAGTCCGGCATAATTCTCAACCTGGTCTCTACCGATGCCATGCCAAGTCTCTCTGCCTATATTGCATCAAAGCAGGGGTTAACCGGATTCACCCAATCACTTGCCGCTGAAGTGGGTGATCAAGGCATCCAAGTGATCGCCTTTGCGCCTGGCATGGTTGATACACCCGGTATTCGCTCGGTAGCGGAGGAGCTGGCTCCCCATGTTGGCCTGCAAACAGAGCAATTTTTAGGATTATCGCTCCACCCTGCCTATGCAGGGCTGATGCCGCCCGAACACGCCGGGGCCGCAGCAGCTTACCTGGTTGCCAGATTAAGTGCCGAGTACCACGGCGACAGTGTGACCGGATATGAAATCTTGGAACGCGCCGGATTAATCCAGCGCACTTTGGTGGAAACTACCATACAGGCAGAACCGGTCACCAGCCCCGGCATCGATCTGGTTCAATTAACCGGAAAATTGTGTAAAATCCTGGCGGAAACCGCCGCTGAGTTTGAAAAATTACCGGTTTTTGCCCGGCCTTTGGCACGCTCAGGTTTCAAAAGCAAAGCCGGAATGAGCCTCCAGGACTGGCAGCGCAGCGCAGAAACACTTGCCAGCCTGGCAAAACAAAATAATGGCGATTCCACACGCAAGGAAGCTGCCCGCCTCACCCCTTATTGGTCCAGGTTGATGAATTATTTCCAGGGTGTGCCCGGCGAAACTGCCCGCTTCACCAAAGACCAGGAACTACTGCGCGAAGTCACTCGCCTCAGCCAGGAACGTATTCAGGTAATTCGCGAGTTAGAGAAAGCGTATTCCTGATCTTTATTCTCACAGGATCATCTTTCGAAAATTAATCCAACCTTTGACTCATTTAAAAAATCAGCACACCGGCGGCGTTAACCCGGCGTGCTGAAGCTGGATGCAAACAAAAATTTACTCT
>JAJUJY010000055.1 GCA_029265085.1 Chloroflexota bacterium | reverse complement strand
TCCGTTCAGATGGGGCAGGATGATATTGGAAGCCAGGTTGGCTTCAAGATGGTTTGCCAGCAAAAAATTGTAGGCCAATAAAAAGAGCGCAGCAATGCCAAATGTGTAGGTCAGGGCGGTCCAGGAATTGATCTTCCGGCGGGCTGCTTCTTTTCCCATCAGGCTGTAGCCGGTAAAACCCAGGCCGGAAAGAAGGCCAGTAATCACACCCAGGGTGTTGCTTTGCCAGGCTTGCGGATCAAATGCCCCGGCTACCAGGGCGCAGCCAGCCAGGCTGAACAGGATCGCCAGGATTTTTGCAGTGTTCAGTGATTCACCCCATAATCGCCAGGCAATTACGGCTGTGAAGGCCGCGGAGGAGTAAGCCAAAACGGTTGAGACCGCTGCGCCGTTCAAAGCTACGGAGATGGTCCATAAAGAGTTGAATAAGGATAATAAAAATCCATAACCAATGAAAAATGGGATCAATTTCTGGTCAACCTTGAGTAATGACCGCCTGATGACCCACAAGGCAGCCAACATCGTCAAACAAGCAAAAACATCGCGCCAAAATGCCAATACCAGGGCAGGAACGCCCGCGTTTTCGGTCAGGTATCGAATAAAAACGGCGGTTGCTGACCAGATGGTGATCCCAATCAGAGCGATCAGGTAGCCCCGGGCTGAACGGGACAGGGACTGGATTGATGATTTAAGGGTAAACGGTTTATTCACGACAAGATTCCGGTATGAAGCAAGATTGGGTTGTTCCAGCAACGGCTTGATTATACCGGGAAGAACCTGGGGATAATAGATTGGCGTATTAGCCTGCAGGGAAGACGAGGCGGTTAATTGCTCTCGATTCTGTGCCCGCTTTTGCGCAAGGCGGCCAGAGCATCTGCTAAGCTGCTCTGCTTGACCAGGACATAATCCGTGTCGTAGGTGGAGATGGCAAATATCCCCACGTTGGCTTCTGCCAGCGGGGCAAGCACAGCGAGCAGAATTCCCACCAGGCTGAACTCAAATGGGCCTTCCAGGCGCAAAATGCACCAACCGGGTTCGCAGTGCACGCCGTCCGGAACTTGCTCTGCCGGACAGACGATAGAACATTCACTACCGGTGCGGGTGATGGAGACAAACTGGTTTGCCGGAAGCCAATTCGGGATAGGTGCGTCCGGCGGCAGCTGGCAGATGGAAAACTGGCCTGGAAGCAGCGTAAGTGATAAGAAGGTCTGTTGATTCATGATAGGTAACCCTGGATAAGAAAAACGAATAAAGCGCGATAAAATTGTATCAATTTCTAATGGGGATTAGGAAATAAATCGTGCTGGTGTTTTATGAAGAAGCAAAACTGTTTAATCATTTCTAGCTGGAATACAGCAAAATATTGGCTGCAAGGGCGGATTCATTTTCCGAAAGACAACATGGGGCAAACGCTGAGATTGGATCACAATGAACGCTGGGTAATTTTTCGAGAGGTTATCGTAGATCCGGTGGATCCGCAGCCCAAAGTCCCTGGGGCGGTTTTCCGGCCGCGTTTCCATGTGCGGGGGATGTCTCTGCGACAAAATATATTATTTTCAAACCTGCCGATTCCATTCTTTATTGGGCTGCCTGGGTTTCGCTCCAAGCTGTGGTTATATCACCAGGAAACAGGCGATTTTACGGGAATTTATGAATGGGATTCACCCCAAGATGCAGAAAATTATGCTCGTTCTGCGGCAGGGAAATTTATGGTTAACCGTTCCGAACCGGGATCTGTCACGTTTCAGATTTTTCCCGGAATGTCTCGTGAAGTATATCTCTCCAGCGTACTGCAAGCGGAAGAAAAGCCCGAGAAAATTACGGTCTCTTAAAATCCACCAAAAAACCTTAAAGCATCTTGAATCCAATGAAAACCAACAGCGGATTCCAGGTCGCGGCGCAGCGCCAGGATAACTTCCGGCAGGCCCCACAATAATCCAAGAACCAGCCCGTAGCCAAGCCCAAACAAGGGATTCTGGATGAACAAATCATCCAGATGGCTGAAATTGTGCACCGTCCAGCCTAACATGGCGGCCAGCCAGGGAGCTTTTTCTGGCCAGGAGCGGCGCAGCAGCAGCCAAATCAACCCAAGAAACGCAAAACGGTAGAAAACCTCTTCAACCACTGCCGGCTGCAGAGCATCCACTGCGGCTGCCAGGGGATTTTGCCAGGAGAAAGGCTGCTTTTGCGTCATGGATAAAGCGAAAAGATTGATCCCAGCCAGCGGCAGTCCAATCAATGCGCCAAATCCCAGGCTGGTTAATCCTTTTTTCCACAGGCCGTCAGCTAAGCGGAGCTGGACCGGCCCGCCCTGGCGCAATACAAGCAGCCCGGCCAGCATCGTGATAGCCAGAGAGAAACTGCGGACAGCGGCCAATGCCAGCGGCCGGGTTGCACCGAATAAAGGTAAATAGGGTGAAAACAGGCTGCTGAACGGTAAAAGCGCACCGATCCCGCCGCCAACAATCAGGGAAAGCAATAAATCGCTGCGTTTAATCCGGCGGTACTCAAAACCAACCATCAAAATCGAGAAAATTAACGTGGCTGTATCAAAAATTTGAAATGTGCGCGGTAAGTCCTGACCTTGTGAAACCAGAATTGCCCGGCCGGCAAAAATAGCAATAACGAAACCAAATAATCCAATCAATAAGATCCAGCGATGTACGGATTTTGTTTTCATGAGACAAACCTTGTTTTGCTCGGTTGAGCATACCTTGGGGATAGTTCGATTATATCAACCGATGCGCCAAATCAGACAAGATGTGTTAAAATCAACCTGCCCTTCTGCAGGAATATTTTTCTGTTCAGGATGGAGATTATTCTGTTGGATTGATAGTCATGGCAACCAATGCATTTGAAGAATTAAAATGGCGCGGCCTGGTGTACGATTTTGTGGACGGAGTCCAGGACTTGCTTGTTCGTGAACAGGTTACTGTTTATAACGGGTTTGATGCAACCGCAGACAGTTTGCATGTAGGGCATATGGTTCCTTTAATTGCCCTGGCGCGTTTGCAGCGATTTGGACATCACCCCATCGCCCTGGCAGGGGGCGGTACCAGTATGATTGGTGATCCCTCCGGGAAGGCCACCGAACGCCAGTTGTTGACTCGCGATGTGGTTGAGTCCAATGTCGAGTCGATCAAGAAACAGCTCGCTCATTTTTTGGATTTTGAGATTAAATCCAATCCGGCGCGGGTGATGAACAACGCTGACTGGTTGATGCCGTTGAGCTTTATTGATTTCTTACGGGATGTCGGCAAGCATTTTACCGTCAACTATATGATGGCCAAAGATTCTGTGCGCAACCGCCTGGAGCGAGAAGACGGCATTTCCTTTACAGAATTCAGCTATATGCTGCTTCAATCCTATGACTTTCTCCACCTGTACGATGTGGCAGGCTGTAAATTGCAGACCGGAGGCAGCGACCAATGGGGCAATATTACCGCCGGTACTGAATTGATCCGGCGCATGCGCGGCGGACAGGCCTATGGAATGGTTTATCCGCTCATCACAAAATCCGATGGAACCAAGTTCGGTAAGACCGAATCGGGTGCAGTCTGGTTATCGGCTGAACGCACGTCACCCTTCCGTTTCTACCAGTTTTGGTTAAATGCGGATGATAAGGATGTTGTCAACTACCTCAAATTCTTCACTTTCCTGGCCAAGGATGAGGTGGACGGCTTAACCCTGTCTGTTGCCGAACGTCCGGAACAGCGCGAAGCACAGCGCCGCCTTGCAATGGAAATGACGGGGATGGTTCACGGCCCAACCGCTCTGGCGCGTGCTGAACAGGCCACCCAGGTTCTGTTTGGCGGGGAGATCAGCGGCCTTTCTGCGGCGGATATTCAGGAGATCTTTGCGGATGTGCCGTCGTGTGAATTACCCAAAGACCAGTTGAGTGGTGAAGGGCTATCGATCCTGGATTTGCTGGTGGTCAGCGGAGTTGCCAAATCCAAAGGCGAAAGCCGCCGGTTTGTGAGCGAGGGTGGAATTTACCTGAACAACCACCGTGTTTCGGATGCCGCCTTGATGGTCAGCGTAGTTGATTTGTTGGAAGGTCAATTCCTGGTACTGCGCAAGGGACGCAAGAATTACACACTGGTGCGCGTGCTGGCTTAATAAAGAAAATGGATATAATAAAGCCCCTTTCAGGTAATCCTGAAGGGGGCTTATTTGTTTAAAGCAGGGCGTTTAGCCCCTCAACCAGCCGGTTAGCTGCCGCCAGGGTCTTTTCTGGGGGCAGCGCATAGGAGAAGCGAATCCACTCCCGGCCGTAGGGTGAAAAATATTCACCCGGAACAACCGCCAGCCCAAACTCTTCAGCGAGATGTTTTCCCAGCGCTTCGGCTGAATTCCAGCCGCGTGCTTGCAGCCAGGGTTGGACATGGATAAAAGCATAGTAGCCTTTCCCCAGGATATATTTAAAACGGTGCTCGTCCAGGAAATCGCGCAGCAAAATGCGCGAGGCATTAATCGGTTCCAACAGCGGCCGGGCAGCTTTTTCAAAGCCGTACTCATAAGCAGCCATTGCCACGGCCATCGAATAATACGTGGGCACAATCGAATGGGTGGACCAGACGGTCAGGAATTTGGTCACTTCACTGTTGGCAATCAGATGGCAGTTGCGGATATTGGAGCCGCCCAGCGATTTTGTGATCCCATCCAGAAACATTAATTGCTTGCGCTCTGCCGGGTCAAACTGGCGCAGGAAGCGATTTAAATCCATCGGACTTTCATCGGTGACCCGGTGGTACATCCAATCAAAAAGCACAAATTTTACTCCGGCTTCCAACGCAGTTTTGGCGATCAATGCCTGATGTTCAGGGGTGTAGGTCAGTCCGGTTGGATTATCCGGCGAGGTAATCACCAGTCCGGCAACTTTGCGCCCGGAGCGGGCAGCCAGTTCCACCGAGGCGCGAATTGCGTCTGGGGTATAGGCCCAGCCTTCTTCTTGCTTTCCGGGTGCCCAGATCACGTTTGCGCCCAGCCCATACGGTCCCCAGGTGTAACAAACCCAGGGTACGCGCGAGACGATCAATGCATCTCCTTCGCGACCGTAGCCCAGGTGCAGCATGGCAAAATATGCTTTTTGCAGCGCATCACGCCCGCCGGAAGTCCCCAGTACGTTTTCAGGGGTAATCCCCAGGTCAGAATCAAGCTGCCAATAATTTTCTACCACCGCCTTGCGGTAGGCTAATGTACCGTTAGGCAGGTCGTAACCGGTACCGTGTTCCAGCTGCAGCCGGGCAGCCCGTTCCAGCAGGTGGTGGGGTGTGCCCGGTAAACTGGCTCCGCCATCCCCCTGCGAGGCATCATAGGTTGGCTGGTTGGGGTAGCGCTGCCTATATACATCCAACGACTGCTTAATGAAAAACATCCGGTTGGGTTCAAAGGGGCGCAAATGCTGCAGATGATCGCTGACCGGAACTAAATTTTCATTTGGTACCGCAAATACAGGGGTGTCGGGAGAGGCTAATTCGCTCATGGTGTGCACCAGTTTTATCAGTATCCAAATATTGTAATAGATGATCGATATTGTAACCAGATTAATCGTTTAGGATGAGGCAAGCCAGGGAGCGCGCAGCACACAGGGTTCGGCGGGATTGTTATGGTCAATCCAGATATCCGCGGTTTGGGCTGGGCGGCATGTTTCCAGGTACAGTTGTTGGCCAGGGATATACCGCTGTTCGTAGCGCTGGCGGGTGATTTCTGGGCTGCCAAACAATTCTACGTCTCGCTGCAATGCGCGCGCCAGGCTGGTCTCAAAGCGGATATCCAGGAATAGGGTGCGGTCCCAATAGGGGACCAGTTCAGGGCGCTGTAAAAATACCCCGTCAAATAGCAGGATCGTGTGTTCTGGTACCTTATGGGTTGCCTCAAGCTGAGCGGTGTCGGTGTGAAAATCAAACAAGCCCGTTACAACCGCCTGACTGCCGTTGGGACCGAGCGGCTCAAGCAGCAAGTGGATTAAACTATCCAGATCAAAGGAATCAAGATAATATCCCTGCGGACTATTTGGACCTCGTTGGTAGCGGATTTCGCGCGGGTTGTGGAAGCGGTCAATGCTGGAGCGCAGCACAGGGCGACCAGCCGCAATGAGCCATTCTGCCAGTTCATCGGCAAGGGTGGTTTTTCCGGCTGCATCGATCCCATCCACCGCGACTCTTAGGGGACGATTTTGCGGCAGGCTGAGTAAATCTTTGCCCAGTGCTGCGATCAATTCATTTCTGGTCAAGGCGGACTCTCACGATTAGCTTACAGCTGCTTCAATTAAGGAAAATTCGCGGGTTGCGCTGTCGATCCGGGCCAGACAGCCAATAGGCAGTGTTAGCTGGGGAGTGGTGTGGCCGAAATCCATATCGGTAATAATGGGAAAATGATATTTATGTGTGCGTTCCAGAATCACCTGGCGAAGCTGCTCGCGTTCTTTGGGTGTGTACGACATAGGCCGGCCAACCAGCAGGCCGTTGATCTGGTCTAATATGCCCATGTTTTCATAATCCGTCAAAATACCGTCCACAGTAGCGGGGGTGGGTTTCTCTTCTGAGGTTTCAAAAAAGAACAAGGCACCTTGCCAGTCAGGCCAAAAGCGCGTTCCGCGCAAGTGCTGCAGTGACTCAATACAGCCGCCCAGCAGGCGGCCTGCGGCGCGACCAGGTTTGAGCCAGGTCCAGCCGGGCGCGGCTTCTAGATTGCGCGGGCGGGTCTGGTCGGCACGGGTGGACCAATCCAGAAATTCTTCTGTCCAAACCGGGGATGGTTGGAAAGTACCGGCTGGTTTAGCATGGGCAACCGTGCGCAGAAAGGCTGCACGGGTATATTCCAACATGGTTGGAAACTCGGCGAAATCGGTCATTACAGCCGGGCCGTTGAATGTGACTAAACCGGTTGCCTGCGCAATGGCAACATTTAATACGGTGATATCTGAAAAGCCCATGAAGATTTTGGGGTTGCGCCGGATCAGATCAAAGTCAAGTAGAGGCAAAAGCTGGCAGGAATGATCCCCGCCAATCGAGGCGATAATGGCCTTGACCTGCGGGTTGGCAAACATCTCCATCAGGTCTTCTGCCCGGTTTTCGGGTGTGTCAGAAACCCAACTATGATTATTTTTGGCATGCGGGGCAATAATAACTGTGTAACCAAGAGCTTCCAACTGCTGAATGCCCTGTTCCAGGCGGTGCGGAAAAACGGCCGGGCCTCCCCAGGAAGGGCTGACAATGGCGATCGTGTCGCCGGGCTGCAGGCGGTTCGGCCGGATCATGCTTTTTCCTCAGATTGCATCGATGACGAGAGCGGGAGTGTGTTGAAAGACTGAATTGGGCCGCCCCAGTCGGGGTTGTAGATTTCTTCAAACTTGCCGTTGGTGTATTCAGTAATGACTTTACGCCAAAAGACCTGTGCGGGTTGGTTTTCGTCCACCTGGCCAACCTTCCAGCGGCCGGGAAAACGGTCGAACAGGGCAAATGCAGCCGTTAGTCCGATGCCCAGCTTGCGGTATTTGCGTAGAATAAAAAACTCTGCCAATGAGTGAGTCATTTGCCCATCCTCTTCCAGTACATCCCGGATGAGGGCAAACCCAGCCAGCTTTCCGCCGATCCGCACAAAAAAGGCCGCTCGTCCTTCTTCGGTCCAGTAATGATCGAGGTATTCGTATTCAAAGAAGCCGTGCTCGTTGACATCCTCACCGGTAAATTCACTGAAATCATACTGGTAGAGTTCTACCAACTGGCGCAGAACGAATTTCTCCTGATAGGAGACCGCCTGGAGGACGACTTGCGGGAGTTTTGTGGAGGCTGAAGGTACAGGACACATGATTTTTTCTCCTGTCCCGATTATAGTGGATGGTTGATTGTTTTAACCTGGATATTGGTCTAGTTTTGGAATCTCAACCCGGAAACTCTCTCCAATCGATATGCTTCCAGGATGCTCAACAACGGCAACAATGCCGCGGCGTTTGGCTGCGCTTTGAATAAAGCGGTTGGATAAATCAGCCTGTTCGGGGAATTGTTCTTGAATCAGTTTGCCGGGACCTTTGCAAGGGCGATTTAAGGCCGTTACTACCAGAACGACACCATGCTCAAAATATAAACGGGTGGAGGGCGGCAGCAGGGTGAAATTGGGTATGCCCGAAACCAGTAAGTTCGCACCCAGCCATTCCGGCTTTAAAGCAGGCACACCCAATTCGGCTGCCACTGCGGCCATTTCTTCAACAGAAATGATGGAAACCTGGCGGTCATTGCGGATTTTTGTCCCCCGCGGATACTGCGGTGTGCGCCCATCGGACGGACGGGTGATCCCTGCATGCTTATCGCCAGTAATGCCTTCAAAGGTTACATCCACTGCTTCTTGCAAGGTGGTTACAAACGAAATCGGATCTTGCCCGATGAGCACGGCAGCTGCCTGGCCGGATAATTTTATTGTTACCATGAAAGGTTCCTTCTATTTGGAAGACCAGAAATGAATAAACTTGCTTACCACTATACCTGAAACTCAAGAGAAGTCAATCGATCCAAATTGTCTGGTTCGCCACCCAGAAAACTTGACATGGAGGGATGGTCTGGCTATGATAAATTTACAATTCGTAATGTTTTAGGGGAATCGAAATGGATTGGAATACGAGAAAATCAAAAACGGGAGGGAATCAGTGATGCTGTACCGTACATTCGAAAAATTGGATAAGGTCTTTGGTTTTGAGACTGCTGATGCTCATTGTGATATTCCTTGCGGCATTTATGATCCGCATCTGGCGCAAATCGCTGCGTTAACTGTCATTCGCATGATTGATTTAATGGGCGAACTGGCTGCAAAAGAGAAGGTGGATACCCTGGAATTTCATAATTCAATGACCCGTTATATCAATACCAAAGAAGAGCATGCCGAATTGTGCAAACATGAAATCCGGGTAATCTTCGGCGATTATTTCAAAAAAGAGCATGTCGAAAAATACCCCGAACTGCCATCCTTGATGCACAAGATCATGCAGTGGGGGTCAAAGAGCCGCCAGACAGTCAGCCGTGAAGCCGCTGTTGAGCTGCTTAACCTGGTCAATCACTTTGCTGAGATCTATTGGGACTCCAAAGGGATTGCGACCAGGCGGGTGAAGGCTCCATATAAACCGGGTGAGGAAGTGGTTTATCCGGTTTTGTAATGCTGCGCTTTGTAAAGGTTGTTGGAAACAGCCTGGAACCGCATTGTTCGGATGGGGATTTTGTGATTGTTTCACAGATCCCCATCTGTTTTCGCGCTTTAAAACCGGGTGATTGGGTGGTTTTTCACCATCCCGTGTACCGGAAATTAATCAAACAAATCCAATGGCTGGATTGGCAAAAAGACCAGTTTTTTGTGGTTGGCACGAATGAAGAATCGGTGGACAGCCGCGAATTTGGGCCTGTTCCACGCCAGTTCCTGAAAGGGAAAGTGATAGCTCACATTCGTAAGCAGCGTTCCCGTTAAAAGCATAGACGCTGGTCAATTTTTTTTGCCAGCAGGAATGAGAAGACAGGTCGGGTAGATTCAGTCCCAGACAACGTCCGGTTCGATCCGAACATGGGAGGCAGGTAACCATCCGTAGGTTCCACCCGCGGTGACCGCCCAATACCAGCCTAATTCTTCCGCAAAAAGTGTCAATGGATCACCAACCTTAACGGTCAGTTCTCTGGCGTGATAATTGCGAAGGGAGATTGCCTGGTTCCCTTGCGGATGAATATAATGCGCAGGTACCCAACTGCCTGTACCTTCCGCATTGGTGCACCAGATCCACCCAGGCCACTCTGGATCTGTTTTGCCAGGTGTGACCACTTCGCCTACCAACATGACCAGCGGCTCATTTTGGGAGGTTTCATATTCTTGTGTGACAGATGCTGAACAAGGAAAAACGATCTTCTTTTCTTTCATACGCCTATTTTATCGCTTTTTCTTTATGTTCCCAGCTTTTTCGTATATATGCGATTGCTTCCGGCGTTTTACAGCCGGTTTCACCATGATCAACGTCTATTTTACCAATTTGTCCGGCACAGGCAACTGCGATTTCTTCTAATTTGTGCGAACGAATTCCAATGGCGATTAGAGCACTATTCATGGCATCGCGAACACGATTTTTGCTGGTGTGAATATTTTTCTCAATAAACGCAAGGTAATGGATCAGGAGATCATCTTCCAGTGCTTGGTCTTGCATGGCTAGTTGAGCCAGGGTCATCCAACCAGCCCGGCCAACCCATTCCTGGCTTGATTTTGTCCAGTCTTCAACCAAAGAATGCGCATGTGGGGTCTGGCTGGCCAGACTGGCGAGCGCATCGCTGATGATGTAATTATCCAGGCCAGCAGCCCACGCTTGCAGTTGTTCCAGGGTGATCTTTTGTGGGTCAGCGATCATCGTTGCCAGCATGCGTGCATCATGGATACCAGAATCCCATAAATCTTCTGCGAGCGGCTGGTTTTTCTTTAATTTTTTTGTCAGGCTGCGTAAATTCCCAAAACTGACGCCGTAAAAATCCCGGCTCACCCCATGTTTGCGATATACCTTGATGTTTTGCTCGGTTCCAAGCGATTGTAGTTCTTGTAAAACTGGTTCAAGTTCCACTTTTGCCTCCGGTTAAAATGACTTTTCTTCTTGCAAGGTCTGCGGGTAGTCAGGAAGCGGGGTGGGATTGCGCAGACGAGCGGCCAGCCCATTGGATTCGACGACATCACGGGCACCTTTTTCGAGTAGAAGATATCCTTTACGGGTCAAGTCTCCAAATGGTTGCAGATCTACCGGTGGATTCCAATCGTGTGCCAGTGCAATCTCCAGCTGCTCAATTGCGCGTAAAAGAGAACCGCGTATTCCGCTGGAGAGATGCGCAACCGTCGAATCGGCAGAGAGACGTTCCAGGCGGTGGATTAATTGATACCCGTCCTGGATTGCTCGCATGGCCTGGCCGCGTTCTGTGGGGATCACAATTTATCCTCCAAACCATTGTTGTAAGAGCAGTATAGCGATCATGCCTGCCAGAATAACAATAAAGGTGTTGCGTGTGCGCCAGGCAACCAAAACGGCAACCAGGCTGGCCAGCAAACGTGGGTTGGTAGGTGAGAGGTTAATCTGGCTGCTGCTGTAAAATACCTGTTGAAAGATAATGGCTGAAAGCACAGCCGGGGGGACGAATCGCAATCCTCGCCGCAGCAGGGCGGGCATTTCTTTTTTGCCAAAGATGGCAATGAAGGACAATCGAATCAGAAAGGTTAATATTCCACCCGCTATGATGATGATCCAGGTACTCATTGGCGTTTCTCCACCCAAAAACCGACCAGGATACCCACGAATGCAGCAGCGAGCAATCCCAGTTTATACGGAAGATGGTATGCCAGCACAGCAATGACTCCGGCACTAAGCGCGGCAGCCACCGCGGCACGATCTTTAAGGGTTGGCCAAACCAACGCAATAAAGGTCAGCACCAGGGTGAAATCCAGCGACCAGCTTGAGGGGATTACCGCGCCGAGCAAAATGCCTGCGGCGGTAGAAATTTGCCAGGCAGTCCACAATGCAAGCCCGGCTCCCAAAAAGTACCAGTGTCCATTAGGCGTTTCGCCTTCCTTGTCATAATGGGTAATGGCAACCGCATAGGCTTCATCAGTCAGCAAGTACGCCAGTATGCCTTTCCAGACAGGGTTCAGTTTTTGGATATACGGCGCCACCGAGGCGGAATAGAGTGCATGGCGTAAATTAACAACAGCGATGGTAAGGATAATCACCAGGGCGGGTACAGAATTGCCAATTAATTGCGCAGCAATAAACTGCGCAGAGCCCGCAAATAAAATGGATGACATGGCTTGGGCAGCTATGGGGGTCATGTTGGCTTGCAAGGCCAGCACACCAAAGATCATGCCGAATGGAAAAACCCCAACCAGGATCGGTAGTTCAGCACGGACACCAGCCCAAAACTGGTTCCGCGGTGTACGGATGGCTGGAGATTGTGCAGGCAGCGTAGAATTCATATCGGATTTGCCTCATCAAAAAGATCTGCTGATAAGTTTACCAGAATTGTCAATTTTAAAAACATACAGTTGCGAATGATAAAAAAATCCTCTCACCAGATGGTGAGAGGACGAAAGCGGTTATCTTTGGTTTTCTTTATTGATTCTGACAGGCAGCGATTTTTTGTTGGATGGCAGCTACCAGATTAGGATCGTCGTTCCAGGCACCTAAGTTGATTACCTGTATCGAGGCGGGTAATTTTGCTTCTTCAATCGCCAGCGGAATCTGAATATCGGAGTGAATGGATGAGGCGCTGATGGAAGCTGGTATGATCAGGAGATATTCCACGCCGTTTTGGGCCAATTCAGCAGCGACTGCTGGTACTGCGGGTTGTTTAAATTCCATCCAGGCCAGGCGAACATTTTCTGGCCGGTAACCAGCCTGAATAAACCGTTGAGCAACATCTTCGCGGAATAAATTTTCTTGTTCAGTTTGGGTAGGATACAGTGCATCCCAGGTGTCTGGCTGGCCGTGCCCAACCAGCAAGACGCCAATTTTGTTTTTGTCTATTCCTTGAATCTGCTGCTCAGCGCGTTCTACATACAAATTGCGCAGCGGATCGGCATCCCATAAGGGCTGCGTGGAACAGGCGGCAACCTGGTATTGGGTAGGGTTGACTTCGTCCATCATTTCTTGCCCGGCCTGGGTGTGGCTGGATTCGGTTAAAAAGACCTGGGCTAAGATAATCCGGCTGGCACCGTCATTCAATGCCTGGATCACTTCTTCATCCGGCCGGGGGTCACTGTCTAAAAACGACAGGTAAAAGCGGGTATCCGCATCTCCTGCGGCGCGGTAATTTTGTTCCAGCAACTGCAGGGTACGCTGGTGTACAGCATTGTGTTGGCTGGTACCCATTTTGAGATATTCCGCCCGAAAGTTATAGAAGAAGAAGGGACGGAAAGGTTGGGGAATGAAGGTTGCCTGATCGGCGTCAAATTCTTTAAAAGTTTCTATCCAGGGCTGCGGATTATATTCTGGCGGTTCACCGTGTGTCTGGTAGATAATCGCAGTAAACCCCTTGCCAGGGTCACCGGCTGTCCGCGTAATAGCAGGCAGGTGGCGCTCTTCTTCACCAGATAGAAATCTTGTATTGGTCAATTGCCAACCGGCTGCAAAGAAAATCAGGGCAGCAAGGAATGCGCCTGCAAGCTGCCAGCCTTTAAAAGAAATAGCAAGGATGGCAATCAGAGCAGCCAGGCTCAGCAGTCCCAAGACCATAAAAAGGGTCATTTGGACTGGCGCAACCACCAGGTAGCGAACGGCGAGAGAACCGGTCAGAGCAGCAAGCAATAGGGTAGCAATCCAGGATATCATTTTCATCCTTATACCTCGTTATGTTCGCATGAATGCTTGGGTGTTAATGAGTGTTGGAAATGAGAAGGCAATAAAAGTATTGAAATTTAATCCAGGGTATAGCGATAAATGTTTGTTTCGCGAGTTTTAAAACCAACCCGTTGGTAGAGGCGGTTGGCTGCCTCGCGCGAGGGGCGGGAGGTAAGATCAACGGTTTTCGCGCCTAATTGTTTGGCAAGATCCAGGGCATACCGCGTGAGCGCCTCACCAATACCGCGGCCGCGTGCTTCTGTATCTACAACCACATCCTCAATCCAGGCGCGGACACCGGTGGGAATACGGAATACAACCAGGGTTAATGACCCCATGATTTGGTTGTCAAAATCCGGGTGGCGGGCAATTAAGAGGTGAGAGGCTTGCGACTCGATAATATCCTTGAGCTGTTCCCGGTCGGGTGCTGGGCTGGAAGAAGATAACTGTGGAGTTAACCGGACAAAGGCATCTATGATTTCATCGGTTAATTGGGTTGCTTCAAAAATTTCCATGAGTTCACCTTCTTGTAAGGAGTTGATTGCTAGAGGAATATCCCCCATTCATGACAATCCTGCGGATTGCCATTGTTGTCAGAGCTTTTCTATTATACCTGTGAATAAAAAAAGACAGCGGCTGGTTTCCGCTGTCTTTTGCAGGTTTGTGCGAAATTTATTCGACTACTTTAATATTAACAGACAGTGTGCAGATGTTTGTGCCTGCTTCAAGTAATTTCCAGGTGGCGGTGTAGGTGCCAGCTTTGTCCGGGGCTTTCATGTCCACAACGAAAGTGACTTCCTCGGTGGGATCGGTCTCTTTGGGGAGATCAACACCATCGGTGTATTTCTGCATTTTTTGCCCGTCGGTATAGGTCAGGTCCACGTTGCCGAGCAGCCAAATCTTGGTGCCGGTATTCTTGATCGTCCATTTCATGTCAAAATCTTCGTTGATTTTGAGGGTGGCGCCAGAAGCCGGTGACTGTGAGGTAATCACACAGGCATATGGGGCTGTGGTGGCGGTGTACACAGGGGTATTGGTGATTGCCCGGGTGGGAACCGCTGTGGGAGGCGGCGGCAGCGTGGCGGTTGCGGTGGCTGCTAACGTTGCGGTAGGTACCTCGGTGGGGGTGGAGGTGGGCTGAGGTGTGTTGGTTGGGATTGCCAGCGCAGTTTGGGTAGCCTGTGCAGCAATAGTTTCCATTGCCTGTGTGGATAAGGCGTTTACGGTCGCCTGAACGATATTGGGATCAACCGTCGCGGGAGCGCTTGGCTGGCAAGCGGTCAGCGCGATGGCGGCAATAGTCAGGATTAAGACGAACTTTAACGAACGCATTTTGATCAAACTCCTTAAAACGTATGAAAATTGGAATTCAAACTATTTAATAAGACGGTTGTCCTTATTGAATAGTTCCCAAGAGGAGGATTTTACTCCTGAATCAACAAAAGGTTAAGGTTCGAATGATTTGCCCCGTTTTGGTGTCTCAATCAAGCCGGTGGATTGTGTGTTGAGAATGTTTATCGACGGGCATGACGGATGGTTGGCTCTATCACCTGGATCAATCAAACAGTCTTATGTAATCAAAAAAGCCGGGTTGACGGCTTTTTGTTACATTTTGATCAAAACAGATCTGCAATCCTCATTCTTCTTCTGCCGGATGCTCAATTTCTCCCGCCATAAAACGATCGGGATCGCTTTGAAATGCCTTTAAGCAGCTTTTCATGCAAAAATACACAGTTTTGCCATGATACATCGCAGATGGAATGTTTTCATTCCATTCCATTTTCCCACCGCAAGCAGTTTCGATTTGGGTGATTCGGATTTCATTTGGTCCTGGCATCACATTTTCTCCGCTATTAAAAACTGGTTGATTATTGTCCCTTTCATATTTTCATTGAAAGGCCGATGCTATCTTAATCGGTTTGCCTTGCAGCAGCATGAGTGATTTTGCCTATTGCGGCTAATCGTGTGACGCCTGTTTAAAGATTTTTTCTCCAGCCCGCAGCGGCACTTTGAGCCGGTTTTCAAAGGGTGTCAATGGGCAGGACCAGCGGTCGTTATAGGCGCAGTAGGGATTATAGGCAAGGTTGAAATCCACCAACACTTTGCCGTCTGGCAGTTCTTCTGGCTCCAGATAACGGCCAGCCGGATACGTTTCAACGCCTGCCAGCGCATCCACGAAGGGCAAAAACATGCCAAAATCAGCGGAATAGATGGTAAGTTCGGCAGGCTGATTTTCAACCATAAAACGAATTTTGCCATAGCGGTAGTAATAACGCAGGTCGCCTGTGGAGGTCTGAATTTCCACCTCTTCTGGCTCCTCAAATAATTCGAGCGGTAAAATCAGGCGCAGGTCTGGGTTAACCGGGAAATATTCTAACGCCTCAAATTCACGCTTTTGTTCCGCTGTGAGCGGGCTTTGCGGATCATATTTGAAGAACTCATCCTTCTCCAAACGATTCTCTTCGTAGTTGTTCATTTTGTCTCCGTATCTGAAAATCAAACCAATATCCGGCAAGACTGTTTATGATTTTACCCGGTTTGGATTGGTTTTGCGGTTCTGGCATTCAACCGTAGAGGGTTAAAAAAGACAATGCAGTGAAAAAATTTTGCTGCATTGTCCATACAAAAATGAAAGTGGGTGTTACTGCCGGAGGTTAACCCGAATTGCGATACTTTGATCCAGCCGGTAAACCCCTTCCAGGTCAATCACCTTGCCGGAAAGATCAATGACAGTTGCGGCCAGGGTTTTCGGATTCAGGTTCACCCGGAAATCTGCTTTACCGTCTTGGTCAATATCGATCTCTTGATCGATTTGATTTGGCAGGGTGGCGATAGGTGTCCATTCTACCTGAATAAATCCGGTTTGACTTTCCCAAAACAGACGCTTAAAAACGGGTTCATGAACCAGGGTTTTGTAATATTCCAATGGAATGGCTTGGACAATGTCTCCGCCGGTGATCCAGGGATTGATTTTGGCCTGTGTCACATCCATTAACGTCTTTGCAAAGGTGGTGTTTCCGATAAAGGCAGCCAGGATTAATGGAAAACTGAGCACGGCCAGGAAATATGCGAAAAAGGTTTTTATTTTTTGCATCGCTGGTTTCCTTTTATATGAGACTTCCGGTAGTGATGAGTTTTAGAATGCGGTATATTGCACCCGTAATATTCCAGCCGCCAAAAGTCGCCATGAATAAGAATGCAGGAAAAAGATACAGCATTCGGGCTGCGATAATCCGTGTGCCAATCTGGGTCCCTTTGACATGAAAAGAAATGGCGTGTTTGGGGCAGGTATCGACACATTTACCGCACTTGGTACAAGAAAGCAGGGTTTTTCCGGAGGATAGCGAGGATTCGTCCAGGGAAAAGGTTGGGCATTCACGGATGCAGCGGCCGCATTGTGCGCATTTGTCTGGTTCAATGCGGATATCAAATATATTGATTTTGTTGGTCAGGGATTGCATGGCTCCAAAAGGGCAGAACAGGCCGCATTGTACGCGCCGTTTCATTAAGATCGGCAAAACGATGACCAATCCCACAAAGAGCGAGCCAAAAATGATAGTTTGCACCAGGACTTTGAAGGATGTGACGGCTTCAAATTCAGTAACCGCTTTATACGGGCAGAGCCAGGTGCAGTAGGTGGGTTCCAGCGCGACAGCAGAGGTGAGCACAATCCCGACCAGAACGGCATACGGCAGGTAACGGAGGCGCGGGTCAAAATTCTTGAGGAGAGGTTTCTTTGCGATTCTGGCGCAGCCTTCATCTAAACCGCCGAAGAAACAACCCCAGCTGCAAAATCGGCCCCAAGGCAAGCGAAGCTCCCAACCAGAGGACGATCATGCTGCCAATGGAAGTTGCTCCCTGTACAAGGGAACCGGGAAAAATAATGGTCCCATTGATTAGCCAGGGAGCAAGGATCATTGGAATGACCATATGGCAAAACGGTATTTCAGACTGAATGATATTCTCCTGCGTAAAGGCAATATTGCCGCGTGTCTCGATCAGGGTGGGAATGAAATTAATCACAAAGCATACCGCAAACAAGGTGAACAGGGTTGCACGGTAGCGGTGGGTTTTTCCGGTATAGATCATCAAGAAGAAAAAGGTGTTCATCAAAATCCAGGTGGCGGTCATAGCGACTAATGCACGAGGGTCGCCTGGCAAAGCCCCACCGCCGCTGATCAGCATGGCAGAAAACAATGCCATTGGCAGGGTCCATAGGATTGATTTCGGCAAATTGAGCGCATAAAGTTTGGGAATTGGATGTGTTTGACTGGTCATGCGAAAACTCCTATCAACTGAATCAAACCTGTGTAGATATAGTAAGCTGCCGAAACCAGCGCGGACAGTTTCCCGATGGTTTGCAGAGCCTGATGGCGGCGTAATAAACCAATAAATGGAACTGGAATAAAATACACGGATGTGCCGGCAAAGAATAAGGCGAAGAAAATCAAACTATTGAGAAGCGATCCGGTTTGGCTGGATGCTGTAGCGGCCAGTAAAAATGGAGGGCAAATGTTTAAGCCCGTTAATAATCCCATGCCGGCGGGTAAAAGTGCCGGGTAGCGGCGCAGCCAGGCGCGGATGTCTTTGTATGAAACCGCGCAGGTTTGCCCTTTTTTCCCCAGAGCGTAGATCACCAAAATAAGGGAAAGGCCGATATACGTCAGGCTGGATAACACCGTACGATAAAAGCTCTCTTGAAACAAGCTCTGAAACGCCCACCAGGCCAATAAGCCAAAAATCAAGTAGCCGATTAAGCGGCCGCCTAAGAACTGGAGGAGTAGTATGCCGTTCTGATGGGGGCGTTTGCCTTCTCCTAGCAAAAAGGGCAATAATACAGGAGCACAGGTTGCAAGACAGGCAGTTCCATTGGCCAACCCAAGCAGGAGCCCTTGCATCGTTATTCTTCCTTAATAAATTGCTTATCGCTGACCTGGACTGAGATCAACCCCAGCTGCAGATCGCGGATTTTGGTCAGAACGCTGTATAACTGGCTCTCATCCTGAAGATTCCCTTCAAGATACGTCGTTTCCTCGGCAGCGTGGCGAATGGATAGCCCGAGCCATTCAGACCAGGAGGGGTCGAGCAGTCCTTTGATTTGAATGATGGTGTAAGGCATGAAATCTTCCTTTCTTTTGAATTTGCATGCCTATATTAAAGAAAATGCGGGTAATCCCGCATCACTCAAAAGGGTAATTTGTCTGAATTGTGGTGAATTAGATCAGCCCAAGTTTACGGGCACGGTCTGCGGCCTGAGTGCGTGATTCGACCCCCAATTTGGCATGAATGCTCTTTGCATGGGCTTTGACCGTATTGATGGACACAAAAAGGGCTTCCGCAATGTCCTGGTTAGATCGCCCGGACGCAATTAGACGCAGCACTTCCAGTTCTCGTTCACTGAGAGGCTCAACCAGCTCACTGGTTGTTGAAGCAGTCTGGCTGGTAACTGGTGCGGAAGAACTGGCCGGTGCTAATTGATCTATCCAGGTGGATACCACAGCATCTTTTTGAATTTCCGGTAATTTTTGGGCTGCGCGAATCGCATTTTCCAAAACAGACCATTCATCCAGAAAGAGCTGCCGCAGATTGAGCGGTGCAGCCATCCGCAGCGCGGAATGCAGCGCTTCTTGTTGGTGGCCCAGTAAGCCTTTCTTTTGGGCTGTAATTGCCCGCAGAAGGTGTATTTCCACCAGGATTTTTTTATACCCGGCCGCCTCTGCCGCGTTTGTCATCTGGTTGAGTAAATCTGCAGCACGGTTCAATTTCTCCTTTTGCGGCGAATCGTCCTTTTGGATCAAAAGAACCCGGATATATACCAGTAGTTCACTCATGCGAGGCAGATTGTCGCCATCCACCTGGCTGATTTGGCTTGTTTCTAGCCATTGCTGAACAGTATCCTGGTTACCGGCAGCGATTGCCAGGCGGGCTTTCATAGCCGCCAATTCACGCCGTAGCGGGCTGTTCATTTGTGGGGATTTTTGTAAGACTGCGGCAGCGCCAGCCCAATCTTTTAGCGCAAATTTTTGCCGGGCAAGGATCAGGTTGGATAACATCGACAATTCTATATAAGGACTGGCGCGCACTGCATCGGTATTTTCATTAAATAACCTGGCCGCATGGTCTGTCTGGCCGCGTTCGATCAGCACACTTGCCAGACTGGTATGGATTGTTTCCTGTAGATAACTTCGAACAAATGCTTGTTCTGCGGGGAAAGCGGCTTGATTTAAATGTTGGAGCGCTGTCATGCAGGCAGTTTCTGCCCGTTCTAATTCTCCCAGGTTGAGCAGCTGGCGAACCAGGTAACTCACCCCTGTGACTGCCGCGGACAGGTTCCCTGCCTTAAAAGAGAATTCAGCGGCTTGATGATATGCATGTACAGATTTTTCGGCTTGCCCTGTCGCCTGATAAACACCTGCCAGGGTTTGCCAGACCAAACCATGCACAAAGTAATTTCCGGAGTTGGCGAGGGTTTGCGCTTTTTGCGCCATTTCCAGGCTGAGGTCCAGGTTTCCTTGCACACGGGCTGCCAATGCCCGCAAAACGCAGGCTTCAGCAAGCAGGTCCTCCCTCAAGCCCGTGGAACCGCCCAGATAATTAACCGGTAAGTCGTTTGCAGCGGCATAACCCGGTGAATTCAAAATTGCTTCTGCATGTTGGATGTGCCCATCCACCTGGAGTAAATCACCTGTCAAAAAACACGCCCAGCCGTAAATCAAGTTTAAATTCGGGCTGCTGCTGATGGCACTCTCTGGCAGGCTGCGTAACCATCCCAGCATGAGCGTGGTTTCGCCGCGGAAAAGAATTTTTTGGCCGTTAATTTCGATTAGCTGTGCTGCCCGCTCGGTATCTCCGGCGGATAGGGTCAGTTGGATCGATTCTTCAATAAACCCATTTTGCTCATACCATTGGCTGGCGCGGAGATATAGCAGGTGGGTTGGATTGGATTGGGAGGTGCGCAGGCGGTGTTGGAGCAGGTCTGCAAAAAGGTGGTGGTAACGATACCAGGCCCGTTTTTCATCCAGCGCAATCAGAAAGAGATTGCCTTTATCGAGGGTTTCCAGAATTTCCTGACTGTTTTGAATGTCTAAGACCGCATTGCACAGCCCAGCATTGAGTTGGTTTAAGAACGATGTTTGTATTAAAAATTGTTGGATGGGCTCTGGTTCGCGTGAAAGCACTTCTTCTAATAAATAATCATAGATATAGCGGTGGCTGCCTGAGAAATCTTGAATAAATGAATGTTTATCGCTGCGCCCCTGCAAGGAAAGTGCAGCCATTTGCAGCCCGGCAATCCAGCCCTCGGTGCGCTGTTCGAGCAATTGAATATCCTGGTTGGAGAGATCAAGCTGCATGCTCCGGTTGAGAAAATCAGCGGCCTCTTCGGCGGAAAAGCGTAAATCATTTCCGCGAATTTCGCTAATTTCACCCCGGCTGCGCAGTCGAGCTAAAGGGAGCGGCGGATCGATGCGAGTTGCAATGACCAGGTGAAAATTCTCCGGTTGGTGTTCCAGAATAAAAGTAAGTGCTGAATAAATAGCCGGCGACTCAATAAAATGTAAGTCATCCAAAACCAGCACCAGGGGGAAGTTCAGGCTGGCAATTTCATTAATCGCCGTGCCAAGAATGACTTCCGGTGACGGCGGTTGCGGGGCTTGCGCCATCCATTGCGCAGTTTTTCCTAGCTCCGGGTGGACCAATTGAAAAGCGGCAAAAAGGTAATTGAAGAAGCGGGCCAGGTCAGCGTCTGCCTTTTCCAGGTTGACCCAGGCAATGGCGACCTTGTTTTGCTGTTGCAGCGCGATCCATTCGGCTAATAAACCGCTTTTACCAGTTCCAGCAGGGGCAGAGATGATCCCCAGGCGAGTCTTCAGCGCTGCATCCAGCATTCGCAGCAAACGCGGACGCGAAATATGCCCCGCACGGGGGCGTGGGGGGATAATTTTCGTGCGAATAAAAGCCTGGGCCAGATAGCCTTCAGCAGAACTTGGTGCGGAACTCATGTTGATCAGGACTCACCAGCAGCGGATACAAAATATTATATCCTGAGAACGCCATCAATTAAAGACTTGAAATCAACGCAGAATTTGTGATATATTACTAATATATCAGTGATATATTAACCTGTTTGCGAATTGATTTGGAAAGAATTACGGATGAGTAAATTACTGGCAGATCAAGTGTATTCAACCCTGAAAGAAGAGATTATTTCCTGTGCCTGGATGCCCGGACAGCAAATTAACCAGGCTCAGCTGGCCGAAAAATATTCATCCGGCCTGACCCCTGTGCGTGAAGCTCTGCAGCGATTGGTGCAGGAAGGTTATGTTCAGGCAATCCCTCGTTTTGGCTACATTGTTTCACCGGTGACCATCTCGGATGTGCGTGAAATTTATGAGCTGCGTCACGTGCTGGAAAGCGCAGCCGTGCGGTTGGCGATTTTACGCGCCTCAGACCTCCAATTGAATCAACTCTCGGAAGAGGTACACTTTACATACCGCCACGGTGACCGGGATAGTTACCACCAGTTCCTCATCAAAAACGCGGCCTTTCATGACCGGATTGCATCATTCTCGCAAAACAGCCGTTTAATGGCTAATATTCATAAAACACTCGAAGAACTGCGCCGTGTTTTTCACCTTGGTTTAGACCTGCGTGACAGCGCGGAAGAAATGTATCACGAGCATTTGGAATTGGTGAAAGCCATGACCGCTCGGGATGTATCCCTGGCGGAGCGGATTGTTCGCGACCAGATTTTCCGCTCCGAAGAACGGGTATTGGAAGCCCTGACCCGCGCTACTTCTACCGATTTCTCCAACCCATTCTCACAAAATGTGTTGATTTCTCCCCCAAAACCCCTTTCGGAAAACTAGAGGAAACTTAATGAGCCAACTGTCCCCCGTCAAAGATTTTGCAGTTTCTATGGATGATCTCGATGTATTGCGCAGCGAGATTGTCGGGATTGATTGTCAGGTTCCGTTACTGGATGGATCCTGGCGAACCTACACCTTCCTGGATAATGCTGCTTCGACGCCTGCTTTTCGCAGTGTTCTGGATAAGGTCAACGAATCGATGGTCTGGTATTCCAGTGTTCACCGCGGCAGCGGGTACAAGTCGTTGGTTTCCACTGAGGTGTATGAGAAAGCGCGCCGGATTGTAGCGGAGTTTGTGGGGGCAGACCTGGAAAATGATGTGGTTATTTTTGGAAAAAACACCTCCGAGGCGGTGAACATTCTGGCTTATGCTTTGCCCCCTGCTGCCGATGGGGTGATCTTGACCACAATGATGGAGCACCATTCCAACGATTTGCCCTGGCGCGCACAGGGAAACGTGATCCATGTGGCTGTCCATGAGGACGGCTCAGTTGATCTTGAAGATTACCGGCAAAAATTAGAGCTGTATCGAGGGAAAATCCGCCTGGTGGCGATCAGCGGCGCGTCCAATGTGAGCGGGTTTGTGCAGCCTGTGCATGAAATGGCTGAAATGGCACACCGCTGCGGCTCATTGTTTATGGTGGATGCTGCTCAGTTGGCTCCCCACCGCGCCATCCAAATGGGCAAGTTGGGTGACCCTGGCAGGCTGGATTTTGTGGTTCTTTCCGGTCATAAAATGTACGCGCCGTTTGGCGCGGGAGCGCTCATTGGTCCGCGAGAATTTTTCCGCCAGATGCCTCCGCTGTATCGCGGGGGTGGAACGATTGATCTGGTCAGCCTGGATGAGGTTTTTTGGACGGAGCCGCCAGAGCGGTTTGAAGCAGGCAGCCCAAATATTATCGGGCCGATTGCCCTGGCAGCCAGCATTCGCAAACTGACGCAGATTGGCATGGACCGGTTGGCTGCGCATGAAGCGGAATTAACTACCTATCTGTTGGAACGTTTGGAACAGATGCAGGGGATTAAGGTGTACGGCTCTACGGATCCATCCCGAACAAAAGACCGCCTGGGTGTGGTAACGCTGGAGGTCGAGGGGATGCATCATGGCAAGGTGGCAGCGATTTTAAGCTTTGAAGGCGGTATTGGGGTTCGCAACGGCTGTTTTTGCGCTCATCCTTATGTTGTTCACTTGATGAAGGTGGAGGGTGAGACCTACCGGACTTTCCGTAACCAGGTGCTGCAGCATGATCGCTCAAATTTGCCGGGATTGGTGCGGGTCAGTTTTGGCTGCTATAACAACACGGCAGAAATTGATCATTTGCTGTGGATGTTGAAGCGGATTGTGCGCGGTGATTATCGCGGTGATTATGTGCTGGATAAGGCGCACGGGTCGTATTACCCGCGTGATTTTAAGTTTTCAGATGTGGAGCATCTGTTTACTGTATAGCATTGATGCTTACAAAACATGAACCCTTTCAAACCGGCCAGAAATCAGACTGGCCGGTCTGATTTCCTCTGCTATAATCAAAATGGATCGAGGAGGAGCAGCCATGACATCAATGAGCAAATTGGAACGGTTTATTGCAGCCATACAGGGTCAAGAAGTTGATCGCCTGCCCATCACAACCTGGGTGCATTTTGCCAGCGAACATTTGGAACCGGAAATTACCGCTGTGCTGCACCGCCGTTTTTACCAGGCCTATGATTGGGACTGGATTAAAGTGATGAATGATTACCGTTATCCCCTGCCAGGGATTTTCCAAATCACCAATGAGGCAGAACTGGCGGTTATCAAACCTTTGAGCTTAAAATCACCCAATTTTGCCAACCAACTCGAGGTGTTAACCTTGCTGCGCAAATCGGTTGGGAATGATGTGGCAATGGTTGAAACGTTATTTGATCCGCTGCAAACTCTGGTACGTGCGGCCGGACAATCGGTGTACCAGCCTGTGTTTAATCACCCTGACCTGGGAAAAACGGTTCTGGAGGGGGTTACACGGTCTTTGGTTGCCTATGTGGAAGCAATCAAGGCCAGGGGAGTGAATGGCCTTTTTCTCTCGGTCAATGGTGCGGTTGATCCGCAAAAAGGCGGCCTCAGCGAGCAGTGTTTTATGGATTTTGTCGCACCGTACTGCCAACAGATTCTACAGGCGGCTGAGGGGATGGTGCGGATTGTGCATGTGCACGGCTATGATTTGGCGTTTGAACGGGTACTGGAATGGCCAACCGAGGCATACAGCTGGTCGCACCATCACACCCGGCCCAGCCTGGCTGAGGCGCGGCAAATGACCAGTGCAGCTCTCCTGGGCGGAATCGATGAGGTAGCCATTACCCGGCAGTCAGCGGGTGAAGTGCAGGCTGGCCTGGAACAGGCGGTGCAAGAAGCCGGTTCGCGTAAGCTGCTGCTGGCTCCGGGCTGCACCATTCCGCCGGATTCCCCGCAAAGACTGCTGCAGGCGGTGCGGAAAACTGCGCAAACATTCCATTAAGCAATAAAATCTCTTCTATCTTGGAATAGTTTACAGGGGCTGTCCAAAAAGGGGCAGCCCCTTTACAGTTTAAAACAGCGGTGATTCAATAGAGGGATGAGCAAACAAAAAACCACGCCGATCTTCAAACCCTATGTGATGAACCAGATGAGCCTGCTGCCGCAGAGCTACGAAG
>JAJUJY010000288.1 GCA_029265085.1 Chloroflexota bacterium | reverse complement strand
GTCTCTCCCGGATTCATTGACTGTCACAGTCACAGCGATGTGTCTGTGTACAGGGACCCTTCCAACTGGAACAAACTTGAACAGGGCGTTACGACCGATATTGCCGGAATGTGCGGATTGACCCTGGCGCCGATATCACGGTTTATGCATGCGTTGGTCACTTTGACCGCCAGTGAGACCTTCTCTCATCCGGCAACCGCCCGTGCCTGTAAAGATTTCTTCAGCTATACCAATTATCGAAAAGCCATGGATGGGTTGAGCCTTGGTACAAATATGGCAGTGTATGTTGGCCAGCACCTCATTCGTGGCTCGGTGATGGCAATGGCCAGCCGGCAGCCATTTGGGTTTGAAAGAGCGAAAATGCGCCGTTACTTGCGTGAAGCAATGGAGTGCGGCGCATTGGGACTGTCGGTTGGTCTGATCTACCCTCCCGGAGCTTATGCCGGCTATGCGGAGTTGGCTGATCTCTGCAAGGAGATTACTCCGTTTGGTGGACGGATCGTCGCTCACATTCGCAGTGAATCCGATCGAGTGCTTGAATCAGTCGAAGAAATCTTGAATCTGGCTGAGGCTGCGCAAATTCCTGCCGTCATCTCTCATCATAAGATTTGCGGAAAAAAGAATTGGGGAAAATCCAGGCAAACCCTTGAGCGGATCGATGCCGTTCATCGGTCTGGCCGGCAGGCATGGATGGATGCTTACCCCTATACGGCAGGAGCTACTGGTCTGAAATCAGTCATTCCGCCTCAAATGCACTCCCGTGGAAAAAAACATTTGTTGGTAATGTTGAAATCTGCAAACGGCCGCAAAGAAATCCGCCAGGCAATTGTTTCTTCAGGGGATGATTGGGAAAATTTTTACCAAACGGCTGGTTTTGATGGAATATTGATTGCGAATGCCCCGCATATTCCTGAAATACGCGGAAAATCTATCGCTGAAATTGCCCGAGAACGCGCATGCGATCCCTTTGATGTGTTATTCGATGTGCTTGTACAGGATCAATTGGAGACGAATGCGGTTTATTTCATGATGGATTGGGATGAGATGAAAACTATTTTATCTCACCCTCTATGTACTGTAGGCACGGATGGGGCTGCACTTACGGGCTCAGAAGGTGCTCATCCGCGTTGGGTGAGTACGTTCCCACGTTTTCTTGCCAGGATGGTGCGAGAGGAAAAGCAACTTACATTGCTCGAGGCCATCCGAAAAATCACATCACTGGCTGCAGAATGTGCAGGAATTCCCAGGAAAGGGCTGATTCAAGAAGGATATGATGCTGATCTTGTCCTCTTCAATCCGGACACTATTCAAGATCATGCTGATTATCTCAATTACAAAGCTCCCAACACCGGAATTCATGAGGTGTTGGTTGGCGGAAAAATCGCGGTCCATAATGGTAAATACACAGGTATTAATAACGGAAAATTTATATGGAAGACTTAGCAGCGAGCATTCAATCCGAAAAATCTATTTGGGTAGGCAAAAGAATTCATGAACTACCCACTCCTTGTTTACTGGTAGATTTTGACTCGTTAAAGAAAAATCTGTCCAGAATGCAGTCTCTGGTCACTGGTTATAACAAAGCCTTGCGCCCGCATATCAAAACCCATAAATGCAGTTTGCTGGCCGGTATGCAGTTGGAAATGGGTGCGATTGGTATCACTTGTGCCACGGTTCGAGAAGCCGAGGCGATGGCTTCCGCTGGTATTCAGGATATTCTGATTGCGAATCAGATCGTTACAGCGGACAAGCTGGAGCGTGTTGCCCGGATGACCTCTAATAGCCAGCCGAAATTTGTTGTTGATAGCAGTGTTGGGATTGAAACCGCTGGACGTTCTGCTAGAAATTTTGGAATTCAATTTGAAGTATTGGTCGAAGTGGATACCGGTGGAAATCGCTGCGGCGCACAAACTCCTGCAGAAACCCTGGAACTGGTTAGGATGGTCCTTAGAAATCCATTTCTGATTTTCGGTGGTATCCAGGCCTACAACGGCGGTACCAGCTATATTAAAAACCTGGATGATCGCAAACAACAGGTCGATGCAACCGATGAAATTTTAAGGCGCAGCCTGGAGATGATTCAGAATGAATGTCATGTACCGCGGGTGAGCGGCGCTGGTTCTGGCAACAGCCGGTATCATCTGCAGAATGGACTGTTGAGCGAAATTCAATCTGGCAGCTACGTGTATTCCGATACGACCTACCGCGAATTGATGCCTGAATATTCAAATGCCTTATTCGTTCTTTCCACTGTTCTCAGCCGGTCAACCGCGGATCGGGTAGTTATGGATGCAGGTCTCAAAGCGCTAGGAACTGAATTTTCTACTCCAGAAATTTATGAATATCCTTCATTAATTATGGATCACTACAGCGAAGAGCATGTTCAGTGGTTTGTTTCTGGAAATGCCGTCCCTCAAATCGGAGAAAAAGTACGGATCATCCCTTCGCATTGCTGCACCACGGTGAACCATTATCGGAGTTGCTTTGTTATTGAGGGTGATACCGTGGTTGATGTCTGGCAGATCGATGCATTCTAATCGGAGAAATTCATGAAACAAATTCCCTTCCGGCAAATCCATCTCGATTTTCATACCTCTCCTCACATACCTGGCATTGGGTCTGCCTTTGATGGAGAGATGTTTGCCTCAATCCTAAAGAGCGCAAACGTTGAATCGATCAATTTATTTGCAAAATGTCACCACGGTTGGTTTTACTATCCAACGCAAATTGGGAAAATGCACCCTAATCTTTCGTTTGACTTGTTGGGTGCGGAGATGGAAGCGTGTAAAAATGCAGGAATCCGGACCAATATTTATTACACCGTTGGTTTTTCTGAACATGATGCCGATGAACATCCAGAATGGATGTTGAAAGATCGGGATGGTAATTCAACGATGGGCATGATTATGGGGGCAGCCCAGGCACGCAGCAATCCGTTAATCAATAAACTGGCTGCGCAGCAGTATTTTGGTAGTGTGGCTTATTGGCGTTATTTGTGCATAAACCATCAGGAATACGTATCCAGGATCAAGAAGGAACTTGCCGAGATTGTTGCGCGGTTCAACCCGTCGGGATTGTGGTTGGATATTCTCCTTCAAGGAGTATGTGTATGTGAAACCTGCCGGAATGAGATTACCGACATGGGAATGTCGCCTGATAACGATGT
>JAJUJY010000226.1 GCA_029265085.1 Chloroflexota bacterium | reverse complement strand
GCAGGTGTTCCGGAAGGTGATGTACTCGTTTCCAATGGAGTAGATAGCTGTACGGTAACTTTAGTCAGTGGAACAGGGATGGGTAGTTGTGTTTTGCGTCCCTCAGCCATTGGACAGCCTGATCTGACGGCAACGTATCAAGGATCGACTTTCTATAACAGCTCAAACTCGGGGAATTTGGCTGGGCCAGTAGTCAATCAAGCTGAAACCAGCGTCACCAGCCTGACCTTTAATCCGGCGACATTAATAGTCGGGCAATCCACATTGGTCACGGTAACCGTTGCGGCAGATTCGCCTGGGAGTTATTACCCGACTGGAACAGTTGAGATCACGAATGGTGTAGATAGCTGTACCGTATTGTCTCTGGTCAATGGGAGTGGAAGCTGTTCCTTTAGTCCAACCGCGGTTGGTCAGCCCGATTTGGAGGCTGCCTACAGTGGCGATGCAAATTATCTGGATAGTTATGGTGTGTTTGCAGGTCCAAATGTTACGCCATCGCCGACCACAACGGTAGTCACTTCGGATGCAAATCCGTCGGTATATGGCCAGTCTGTTACCTTTACAGCCGCAGTCAGCGTGGATGCTCCCGGTTCTGGAACCCCTACAGGCACAGTATCATTCTTTGTCGATAATATCCTTTTAGGAACCAGGGAACTTGCCGGTGGAACTGCCAGTATCACCACAGCGGATTTCCTGGCCTTGGGCAGCCGCACGGTTCGCGCTGAATATTCCGGTGATGCTAATTTCCTCAGCGATGTATCTGCAGACTTTACCCAGGTGGTAAATTCTGCAGAAAAAACAATTGTTTTGGAATCTTTGCGAAACCCAGCTCCGTACGGTGTGTCCGTTTCTTTAGAAGCAACCGTAACTGCCGTGGCACCCAGCATGGCTGTGCCAACTGGATCTGTGCAATTCTATGTGGGTGGCGTAACTTATGGTGATCCGGTGGCGTTGGATGAAAATGGGGTAGCTCTCAAAGTGCTCCCATATACTGCCCTTTGGCCTGGAGCCTACAACCTGACGGCGGTTTATATTCCTGATGCAGAATTTGCCGGAACACCGGATAATAATTCAAACCTGGTGGTACAGACCATCGACCGTGGTGAAACAAGCATCACGCTGACCCCAAATCCTGAGCCTTCTGTATTGGGGCTGGGGGTAGATTTCACCGTCAAAATTGTTTCTGCTGGAGAAAGCACCCGCCCGGTTACCGGAAATGTGCAAATCTGGATTGATGGTGTATTGTTTGACAGCCATACTCTGGTCAATGGTGATGGCGGGCAATATCAGTCCATTTCTACCAGCCTGCTTGACGTCGGTTTGCATGATATTGAAGTTGTTTATGCCGGCGACAGTGCCTATGCTCCCCACACCCAGTTGTTTGAGGATGCCCATGAGGTCAATAAGGCAGAATCGATTACAACCATAACGGATATTACGCCAACCAGCGTATACCTAACCGAAACGTTTGATGTAACCGTCAATGTTGCTGCGGTGAGTTCTGCGTACACCCCCTTGGGAACCGTATTGGTCAATGCCGGATCGGACAGCTGTGAAATTGACCTCAGCCTGACCAATCAATGTACAATTACCCCGTCCGGCGTGGGTACGCCGGATGTGGTTGCAACCTACAGCGGTGACGGGAATTTTAATGGCAGTTCTGACTCGGTTGAAGGCCCGATTGTGGATTATATTCCGACCATTTCCACAGTAGCCTCATCCGACAGCACTTCAGAATGGAGCCAACCGGTTTTCTTTACAGCGACAGTGCAAGATCTTCCAGCCCGCTTTGGTAACCCGGAAGGCACCGTACAGTTTTATGTGGATGACACTCCCCTGGGGGATCCAGTTGCGTTAGAGAATGGACAGGCGCAGAGCGTCAGTGTGGTTGATTTAAATTTGGGTGATCACGAGGTGTTTGCCCGTTATCTCAACAATGGCGTTTTTGAGACCAGCGATTCGCCGACAATTACGCAAACGATCACAGCAGCGACAACTACCACAACGGTTGGGGCGTTAACACCCATCGATTACGGCCAATCGGTGGTGGTCAGCGCTACAGTGGCTGCCAGCGGCAGCGGCGAGGCTACCCCAGAAGGGTATGTTCAGTTTAGTGTGGACGGCGTGCCGTATTATGAGCCAGTTCTCCTGGTTAATGGGGTGGCAAGTAAAGAAATCCGTTTCAATGTGTTGTGGGTGCAAACACATACTATCACGGCACACTACAACAGCTCGTTTAGCTACGATGGGCAAACGTATTCGCCCAATCCCAATTTTGCTGCATCGAACAGCACTTCCTCTCCGGTTCAGCAGGTTGTGAATAAGGCTACTCCTGTATTTAGCACCACTGCTTCACTGGAACCGTCTGTGTTTGGACAGTCTGTTACCTTCCAGGTGCAGGCCAGTAATCAGAACACATTGGCAAATAAACCGACTGGATCGGTACAAATCACCGTTGGCGGTTCACTGCTGGGTACATTTGTGCTGAGCAACGGTACGATCTCTACTGGTTCAATTAGCAGCCTGGGTGCAGGCACTCCGGACATGACCATAGTCTATTCGGGGGATGAAAATTATGACAGCGGCACGTATCTTTTGGAAGATGCCCACCAAGTAAACCAGGCTGCCAGCCTGGCCACTATCACAAGCTTTAGCCCGGCTTCAGTTGAGATTGGCGAGCCTTTCACCGTAACTGTTCAAGTGGCAGCAGTCGCCCCTGGCAGTGGTACACCAACAGGCTCGGTAGAGGTAGATTTTGGTCCAGACTCTTGCAGTATATCAACTTTGACGAATGGCAGCGGTTCTTGTCAGATTACACCTACTGCCCTGGACGGCGGGAATATCACGGCTGCGTATTCTGGTGACAATAATTTCACGGCGGATACAGCGGAACCTTTGGCTGGTCCGGAAGTGATCCAGGGTGTAACCAACGTTACCTCATTGGTTTTTGATCCTGCCGAAGTTGTTGTAGGCCAGCCGTTTGATATCACGGTCACCGTGAAGCGCACTCTGGATAATACGGATATCGCTTCTGGGGTTGTGGTGGTAACCAATGGCGTCGATGAGTGTGAAATCTCATTGAACAACGGCAGCGGTTCCTGCGCGTTTACGCCGAGTACGGCAGCGGACCCGATCCGGTTGGTAGCCTCTTATGCGGGAGATACCAATTTTGCACCCGATTCCAGTTCGTTCGATGGGCCAGTTGTCAATCCATCGGAAACCGAAATTTACGAGTTGACGATTAATCCGGAAAGTCTGGTGACGGGGCAAAGTGTAACGGTCACTGCCAAAGTTCGTGCAAAAGCCCCCAGTACCAGTACTCCTACCGGTGAAATTACTATCGTGTTAAACCATGTCTCGGTAGGCGGCGGTGGCTTACAATCCGAGACTCCTGTGGTTGCTGCGGAATGTACGACTGAATTGGTATCCGGGATCGCTCAATGTGATATCCCTGCTCCTGGAGCCGGTGATTTGTTCGCGGATGTGACGTTCTGGGGCGATAGCAATTTCTTGGGATCGATGATGGAAGAATATTACACTGGGATTGCAGTTTCTAAAGCGGCTACCGAAGTGATGTTAAGCGGTTCATCTTCCAGTGTGTATGGTGTCTCAGCAAGTTGGACGGCTACCGTTTTGCCCACTGGCGTTGGCGGTGGAACACCACAAGGCAGTGTGAAATTCTATATCAACGGCGTGTATGAAGCGACTGTATCCTTGACCGATGGACAGGCCGAACTATCCACTGCGGATTTGGCTGTTGGGGATTATGTGATTACTGCAGAATATCTGGAAAGTGCGGACTATTACGGCAGCGAATCGGATGGTTGGAATATGCAGGTTACACCGGCTGCATTTAAATTGTTCTTGCCGGTTATCCGCAGGTAATTCCTATACGCCTGATTACGCAGGTCGTTTAATCAAACCTGACGGGGTTGGGTTTATGTAGAAAGCAAGCACTGGTAGTCGTTGAAAGCAAGAGACTACCAGTGCTTGTTATATTTTTCAGGCTGCAATCACCCGTGCTGATTCGATCAATGGATTATTGGGAGGTCACTGCCTGGTCGAGTGTTTGGGCCAGGTTGGCTGCAAGATTCAATGCAGCCTCTACAGCGGCAGGCTCAATGGCATCGACTGTGTCGAGGGTAGTATGGTATACCAAACCATCACGGACTACCTCGCTGGACATCCCGATGAGGGTAGTGGCTCGTACTCCGGCGCGGGCTAATTCAACGGCATCCGTCGCCCCGCCGCCGTAACGCATCCGGGCAAGGCGAACGGAAATTCCTTGTTTTGCGGCAATATCCACGCAGTGTTGAGCAAATTCTTTATCCAATGCGACATGGTGATTGAGGTCTGAGGTTAAACATTGTAGATCGGCTACTTTGTAGATGCTGTCGATATTAAAAGCCCAGGTAGGTAATTGGTTAATCTGATGGCGGTTTGCTTTGACCCAGGCTCGTGAACCGCGCACCCCAGATTCTTCGGCATCAAAACTGGCCAGGATCAGGCGGGTATGTTGCAGGGTTGATTGTCCTTGAAGGTGGGGGTCTGCAAAAATTTTTGCCAGTTCGACCACTATGGCTGAAGCAATCAGGTTGTCGCCTGCACCTGGGCTCACCTCACGGGAAAACATGAAGACTTTGGAAAGCACAAAAGCCATTCCTATCAGCAAAGCCCATTTTCCCGCAGCTGCGAAAGGTGGTGTAATCCTGGTGATTGACTCCCAAAGGACCCAGCTCCAGCTGATTCCTGCCCCTAAGAAGTGAAACATTTCAGGCAAAATAATTCGTAAACCATACCATTTTTGCCATTTGCGCAAGAATTTTAATTCCCGCGCTGAATCGTGGTGACCGGAAAAGATCAATTGTTGGCGTGGTTCACCTTTGGGTTCAAGAACAGCGGTTACGTTGTATCCCGATTTTGCTGGAAAGAAGCGGTCATAAAATTCAACATATCTACCAAATTCTAAAATCAAGCCGGCGATAATCATCGTGAAAGTTATGGCAGCGAAAAATGGCAGGTTGACAAACAAAAATACCAGGGCCAGGAAATATAAACCGGCATGGATTCGGTAAAACTGGGTAAACGTGTCAGGGTGGGTGGTGAAGGGATCAGCTTTTGCCTGTGCGCCGCTCTTTTTTAATTCTGCGCAAAGTTCGTTGGCAGTTTTTTGATTGGCTGGACTACCTGCCAACCTTCCGCCAAATCGTTCGATCCATTGACCGGTCTGTAATAAAGCAGATTGTGCGTGAGTTCTAAGCATTGATTCGGTGAAGTTGCTCATATAGTGAATCTCAAAGCCTTTGTTTTATGGTTGCCTCAAAGTGGTTTTAGGCAGCCTGCCTATTGTACTCTCAATTTGCTTGCGTGAAGGTGATTTTCCCTTGACACACCTGGAGGAACAAGAGTAAAATACATTGATAATATCAAATATTGATATTATCAAACAAATGGAGAGCGTGATGGAAATTTTTGAACAGATGATGCTTTCAAATGAAATTCACACCTACACTGCTTTGCTCCTTAAGTTTCATAACGAGTCTCTTGAGCAGCGATTGCGGAATTATGGCGTGGCTTTGAGCGGATTGCAGCACGGCATACTTCAAATGCTCCAGTTTGAGGCGTTGACCATCAGCACGATCAGCCAGCGAATGGGGATGGATCCCTCTTCAATTATGCGGATTATCGATAGCCTCGAGCGGAAAGAATTGGTTGCTCGTGGAGTTGACCCGCAAGACCGCCGGCGTAATCCAATTTTGATTACAGAGCGAGGTCGGGATCTGTTGGCGGCTGTCCCTGCGATTTCGGCTGAAGATCCTTCGTTTCAAGCGCTGC
>JAJUJY010000208.1 GCA_029265085.1 Chloroflexota bacterium | reverse complement strand
GATTCGAATAAAATACCATCCAAAATTATTCAAATTAAGATAACGTTTCATCATTTATGGCGTAGCTCGCAATCCAATTTCATCCAGATAGATGGATCCATTTATACCAGGATCAACCAAAAACGCAATTTGGGAAAGTTGGGTGGCATTGAAATCTGGATATTTATTTGCCAGAGTCTCAATAGAAAGTTCATAGGATTGGAATACGATTTCTGGCGCTAATGGTTCATCGCGGCCAATCCAATCTCGTAATGCAGGAAATCGATACAAATTCGTTTGGAGCGAAGGATTTACTGGCCCGATTTGATCCAGTGGAAGGGTGATAATCTTCCCGTTGCGGTCTGTCAGTTGAACAAAAAGCCGGGAAGGTTCTTTTTGATCGCTGCCTGCCGCAACTGCAAAGACAATCGAGACATCCTTGGATGGATTATATTCTTGCGGTAGGATAATGCGGTATCCAGAGTCCTGGTTTGCTCCTGAATTCCATTTCAAAGAAATTGCGCGGTTGGTTTGAATTTTATTGTAATACCGGAGTACCGGTTTGGTTTCGAGACATTGAATTTCTCCAAAGCATTCACCTTTACCGCCAACGACAGACATGCTTGCAACATCATTGTCTGCTTGAAAATCATCCCAGCTTTGAAATGTGGAATCCTGGTAAGCCGTCACATACATATCTTCCGGAAGCCAGTTTGCGGCCTGGCGTAGATCATGGAACCATGTGCGATAAACCGTTTTCCCTTTTAACGAGGCTTCTAAGAAGGCGGTTATTCCAGCGCGGGCAAGCTGTTGTTGTTCTTCGTTGCTTAATAAAGGTTTTTGGTTAAGCAGCCAACTCACAGGGGCACTAAGATCGGCTGAACCCCAGGCGGTGTTGAATTTGACGTGGTTGCCGCGATAAAAATACCAGGCAGTTTTGAAGTGATCTGAATCAGGGCTAAAGCTAGTTCGATCATATTGCCCCATCCCGGAAAATGCCATGACCTGGGAATCGTGCGCTCCCTGCAATAAGAATAGATCAATGTCCTTAAGCATAATGGGTTTGCCATTGGGGCGATAAACCATATCGCTGGGGGCAATTTCCACGATGGCACGGATAGGAAAGTGAAAATTCAATGGGAAATTGTCATTCGAGGGCAGGTGATCTTGCGTATTCAGGTATGCAGCAGAGGTTGCCGCCTCACCTCCGTTAGAATGGCCGATCAGCGCAATATTTTGAAAATCTACTTTTCCATAAAATGGATTGTCAATGGATTGGTTCCATTGCTGCCAGAGTTCCAAGTGCTTTAACAAAACCCATCCTCGGGCGGGAATTTCTTGTCCTCCTGGATCATTTATAGCAAAGCCGTTTAGAAAATTTTCATCTACGGATACCGCAATATATCCATGGCTGGCCAATTGCTCACCCAGGTACGCGTAGCCGGGTTCAGAATAATCACTCCAGTTGTGATTACCATGCACCATCAATACGATTGGAAATGGACCGTTTCCTTGCGGATACCAGACCCTGGCGTTTAATGGGAGGTTTGTTGGGGTGAATCCCCAATAGAGCTGATAATATTTGGCGAAAAATCCGCTATACCCCTTCCAAATCGGAGATGCATCCACGGGCGATGTTCGGATTGTTACTTTTTGTCCATATTCCAGCCTGCGGCGGTCATATCCGCTGCCGTAGGTCAGGCTCTGAACCAAAAATTCCCCAGGTTGGCCAGGGTCAGCAACTGTAAGAACTGGAAAGGAGGATGCAATTGTCTCGATATTCTTGTATTGAAATTGCGTTAAACCGAAATTCGCCAGCCAGATACCCACAACTACGTTGGCGCTGATTGCAAGACTAAGGTTCACAATACGTCTGGTATGCTGCAAGGAAAGAGCATATCCTATGAATGCCCCAAAAAGAATACACCAACCCAGCGGGATATACCACAATTCAGTATCTCCGGGTGCTAACAATAACAAACCAAAAACTGCAAGGATTCCAACAAAATATCGGAAAAACCGGTCCTGTAAAATGGTTGAAAGCTGTTCTAGCTTCTTAGCGGCTTGAATTCGTACTCCAATCCAGGAGAACATTTTCTTGCTCAGGTGGAGCAGCCCTCTTAGTAACCCGGCAAATAAATCAACTAATAAATACATGAGGATTGGAAAAATGATCCGGTCTCCAAGTTTCCCTAACGGCGTACCAAGGATTCCGCTAATATGGATTGAATAAAGGATCAAGACCAGTGCTGCACCGGTTGTTGCGCCTGTCAGTGCTGCGCGAAGTGAGTCAGTTTCGGTAGGAAATTTCGGTAGGTGAATTAACTGTTTCATATTTTGCCTTTAATGATTGGGTTGTTGTTAGTTTATGGCATTTTTGTTTGAGAATATACACCCTTTAGGGTAATTCACCAGGGTAATTCCAACCGGGGCTGTAAAAATTTCTTCCTTTGAGTGAAACTCGATTGGACATCAAGGCATATGATAAAATATTTTTTACTGAGTATGTCTGAGTAATTATTTCTAGAATAAATCAAGGAGCAGGTTGTATGGAACTACAAGATGTTTTAAACGTGGTATTGGCAGCCATACAAGACCTAAATGAACAAGTTGAACCAGAGCAGCAATTAGAGGTCGCCCCGGAAACTCGCCTTTTAGGACGTTCTTCAAAGCTGGATTCATTGGGATTGGTGAATTTGATTGTGTTGGTTGAGGAAAAAATTGGCGATTCTTTTGGCGCAGCCATTACCTTAGCCGATGAACGTGCCATGTCTCAGGAACGCAGTCCGTTCCGCAGTGTGCAAACTCTGGCGGAATATGCAACCATGTTGTTGAAAGAACAGAAAAATGCCTGAATCGCAAGTCATGCTGATCACAGGAACCCGCAAAGGGATCGGCCGGTATCTGGCGGAAACCTATGTGGGTCTTGGATATCAAGTGATTGGTTGCAGTCGTGAACCCGCAGAATATACCCTGGAAAATTACCAGCACTTTTGTTTGAATGTTGCGGATGAAGCGGCTGTGAAATCTATGATGATGAGCATTCGCAAGCAGTACGGCCGGTTGGATATTTTACTGAATAATGCCGGGGTTGCTTCGATGAATCATGCGCTGCTGACCCCGCTTTCAACCGTTCAACGCGTGCTGGAAACCAACGTGATGGGCACTTTTTTGTTTTGCCGCGAAGCGGCACGCTTGATGCAGAAAAATAAATTCGGGCGAATTGTTAATTTTTCCACGGTGGCTGTTCCATTAAAGCTGGAAGGGGAGGCGATTTACGCAGCTTCAAAAGCGGCTGTGGTTAGCCTGACTGAAGTATTGGCGCGTGAACTGGCGGATTATGGGATTACGGTTAATGCGGTGGGTCCGACCCCGGTGCAAACCGATCTGATCCGTTCGGTTCCGAAAGAGAAAATTGATGCGTTGCTTGCCCGCCAGGCTATCCGCCGGATGGGTGAGTTCCGTGATGTCTCCAATGTTATTGATTTCTTTATCCGCCCGGAGAGTGATTTTATTACCGGGCAGGTTGTTTATTTGGGTGGGGTGTCATGATTGATTTTTTGCTGCAAGTTTTCCAGGAATTTAAAGATGCTGAAGCGATTATTTGGAATGATCGCTCGTTTTCTTATCAATGGTTGCATGAGCGAGTGTTGTATTGGCGTGAAAAACTGCTTGAAAATAGAGTTCAGCCGGGAACAGTGGTTATTCTGGAAGCGGATTTTTCTCCCAATGCGGTTGCGCTCTTTCTGGCATTAATTGAACTGCGCTGCATTTTGGTCCCGCTCACCAAATCGGTGGAAAAGAAAAAGGCGGAATTTATTGAGATCGCCGAAGGCGAGCTGCGCATTACCATTGATGATCAGGATGAGGTCACTTTTACTTCCCTGGATTGCCAGGCTGTGCATCCATTGTATGGGGTGCTGCGTGAGCGCCAACACCCTGGGTTGATCCTGTTTTCTTCCGGGTCAACTGGCAAGAGCAAGGCGGCTTTACATGATTTGACCGGTATCCTGGAAAAATTCAAAGTTCGCCGTAACCAGCAGCGTGCCATCACTTTTCTATTATATGATCATATCGGCGGGGTTAATACCATGCTGTATATGCTCTCCAATGGCGGGACAATCGTGACGGTGCAGGACCGCAGCCCGGAGAAAGTGTTAGCGATGGTTGAGAAATACCAGGTCGAACTGCTGCCTACCTCCCCTACATTTATTAATTTGATCCTCTTGAGTGAAGCCTATAAACACCATAACTTAAGCAGCCTAAAAACAGTCACATATGGTACAGAACCCATGCCGGAAAGTACGCTGCTGCGTTTTCACCAGCTTTTCCCGGAAATAAAGTTGCAGCAAACCTATGGGCTATCCGAAGTAGGTATTCTGCGCTCAAAGTCGAAAAGTTCTGATTCTTTGTGGGTAAAGATTGGTGGGGAAGGGTTTGATACCCGGATTGTGGATGGTCTTCTGCAAATCAAGGCGCAGTCTGCCATGTTGGGTTACCTGAATGCCCCCAGTCCTTTCACGGAAGACGGATGGTTTATCACCGGTGATGAAGTGCTGGTGGATGGCGAATATATGCGGATTTTAGGCCGCCGTTCAGAGATGATTAATGTGGGTGGCGAGAAAGTATTCCCCGCGGAAGTGGAAAGCGTGATTCAGCAAATTGACAATGTGGCCGAAGTTTCTGTGTTTGGTGAGAAAAACCCGATTACTGGTCAAATTGTTTGCGCACGGATCCGTCTGCAAGACGAGGAAGATCGCAACACCGCGATCTTACGGATCAAGAAAGCTTGCCGGCAGTTGATGCCGCCATATAAAGTCCCTGTCAAGATTACGATTGATGATGAAAGCCAACACGGCGAACGTTTTAAGAAAATGCGCCCGATTTCTAAACCATAAACCTGATCATGGCCAGTGTCCGTAAAGCTCGTTTCGAAGATTTTGATCTTGTATACCCATTGTTTAGTGGGTTTCGAGAACCGCGCCCCAGTAAAGAACAATTCCGAGAATTGTTTAAGCCGCGTTGGAACAGTACGGAAGCGTATTGCGGCTTTATTCTGGAAGGGGATTCCGGCCAGCCGGTAGGATATTTGGGAACCTTGTTCAGTCACCGCTGGATCGGCGGGCGAGAAGAAAAATTTTGCAACTTGAATTGTTGGATCGTGGACCCGGAGTACCGCTCCGAAGGGCTTTCGCTGCTCTTCCAGGTTTTAAAGCTCAAAGAGTACACGGTTACTAATTTTACGGGCAATCGGGTAGCGCCGATCCTGCAGCGGTTTGGGTTTAAACCGCTTGATCAGACATACCAGATTTTGATACCTGTTCCGAAGCTTGGCGGGATTGGCTGTGGCTGCAAGCTGCTGACACGACCAGATCAGCTGTCAAATGCGTTAACCGGGCAGGACCGGCTTATTTATGAAGATCATCAAGGACTGGCGTATCACCACATCGCCCTGAAAAGCCAGGCTGGTCTGAGTTACATGGTGGTGAATCGAATCAAAAAAAGAGGATTGCCTGTTTTACAGCTCCATTACTTAAGCAATGTTGATAACTTCAGGCAGCACATCCAGCATCTTCTCCCGGGCGTATGCTGGCATTTTAAAACAGTGGGTTTGCTGGTTGGAGATCATTTTTTGCATGGATATCAATTCCCCTGGACAATCAAAGAGCCGCAGCGCCAACTGCGGTTGTTCCGTTCTGACCGCGTAAAGCAGGAGGAGATGGATACCCTCTATTCCGAACTGGAGGTTTTGAACCTGTGAGTCTGCGCCAAACGTTTGAATTAGCCATTTCGCAATTATTGCGACCCATTTATGCAGGTTCCGGGTTGATCTTGATGTATCACCGGGTGCTTCCAGAAGAAAATCGCCCCAGAGTAAAAGGGCATGCTGCCTTGGAGGTGTCACCGGAAATTCTGGAAGAAGCCATCCAGTTTTTCCAGGCACGGGGCTATACCGCGATTTCATTAGGTCAGCTTTATCAAGGGTTGAAGCAAACTACCCCATTACCAGAGCCGTTTGTCGTCTATACCTTTGATGATGGCTATATCGATAATTTGATCCACGCATATCCGATCTTTAAGCGATACGGCATTCCATTTTCGATCAATATCGCAACCAGTTTTCCGGATCGCCAGGCTGTTTTGTGGTGGTATTTGCTGGAAGATTTGATTCTCACAACCAACCAACTGACTTTTACGCTGGATGACCGAAATTTTCAATGGGAATGCCGTGATGCTGCGGGGAAAGCATTGGCATATGCTGAAGTACGGCGAATGTTAAAATACGCAACCCCGCAAGAATTTTCGGCGTTATGCCAGCAATTATTTGTTAGCCGGGGGATCGATCTATACCAGCCTGTGAACATGGCAGCATTGTCTTGGGATCAAATCCGCTTGTTAGCAGCCGACCCCTTGGTTACGATCAGCTCGCATACGGCCAGACATTTTACATTGAACCGGTTGAGCGCGGAAGAATTACGCAGCGAGATTGTTACTGCTCACCAGCGGTTAACGGAAGAACTTCACCAACCAGTTAGCCATATGGCGTATCCGTATGGCATGCGGAACGAAGCCGGAGAGCGTGAATTTCAAATGGCTCAAGAGCTTGGGTATAAAACCGCATTGACCACACGTTATGGAAACATTTTCCGTCAACACAAAATGTTTTTAACCAGTCTTCCACGATATGATATGGCGAAAATTCAAGGAAAGGCAGCCCTAACCTTGCTGGCG
>JAJUJY010000068.1 GCA_029265085.1 Chloroflexota bacterium | reverse complement strand
GGTGATTCCACTACTGGTACAGCAGTTTGTCGGGGAAGAAGCCAAAGGCGCGTATGTCGGAACGATCCGGTTATGGGCATTGATGTCTGCTGTCTTAATCCAGGCAGTGATGGGGATTCTTTCCGATCACAGCACCTCCCGATGGGGAAAACGGCGGCCTTTTATCCTGGTTGGCGCATTAGCCGAGGCAGTAGTTATTGCCTTAATTGGTTTTACCGCCGGAATGGAAGGGATGAGTGGATATTGGGTCTTGTTTGGCCTGTATATTCTATCCATGTTCACTTCAAACACAGCCCATGCTGCCACGCAAGGTTTAATCCCCGACCTGGTCCCAGAAGAAAAACGAGGCCGTTTTTCTGGCGTCAAAGCGCTGCTTGAATTACCAGTCCCGGTCATCTTTGTATCCTTCGTCATTGGCAATATGGTCGGCGGTGGAAATTTATGGGGCGCATTAGTAGTCCTGATTGCAATCTTGCTGGTTTGCATGGCAATTTCACTTTTTGCCCCTGAACAACCACAAAAAGAACCGCCCTTTAAGCTGGACTGGAAACCCATTGTACGTTTGTTGGTAATGACTGCTGTTTTTAGCGCAATCATTTTGGGGCTTGGAACCCTGGTGAAAGCATTCGTTGCACTTGACTTAGGACTTTCGCCGGCCATGAATTCAATAGTATATGGCGCAATTGGCGTAGTCAGCATGGTTATTGCGGTTGCGCTGGGTGTGTTAATCAGCTTACGAATTGGTGCCGGTGAAGAAGGTTTTCGAAACACCTCCTTCCGCTGGTGGGTGGTAAATCGTTTGGCTTTTCTGGTTGGTTCCACCAATCTGGCCACTTTCATGGTTTTCTTCCTTCAGGAACGCTTCAGTGACCTGCAAGGCACAAAAGCAGCAGGGCCTGCAGCGAATATCATGATGTTTGTCGGCATCTTCATTTTGCTCACCGCACTTCCAAGCGGTTGGCTGAGTGACCGTTTTGGTAAAAAACCGCTTATCGCTATCGCCGGAGCTTTAGGAGTAATCGGCACAGTTCTCATAGTCCTGGCCCCTAACCTGACCTTCTTGAGGATTGCAGGTTGTCTAATTGGTGCAGGAACTGGCTTCTTCTACGCTGCCAATTGGGCACTGGGAACGGAAATTGTACCTCAAGATCAGGCCGGCCGTTTTCTGGGACTTTCCAACCTGGCAGGCGCTGGTGCAGGTGCTATTGGAGCATACCTGGGCGGTCCCATCGGTGATAACATGGGCTATGGTTTGCTCATGGGAATTTACGGTCTATTATTCCTGTTTTCGATCATTGCCTTACAGGGCGTGAAAGAACCGAGAATAAAACGATCTTTGGCAAAATAAGTTGTAACTTTTTGGATCTTCCAACGTCAAATTGAATAGGAGGCCTATGCCTGACCAACCTGAAATCCAGGCTGCTATCCAGACAAAAGACCCCGCCGCTATTTTGCAGGTGCTATTCGAGGCTTATGCTGATACGGTTTACCGGTTGGCTTTAGGCATTCTTCGCGACCCCCAACTAGCTGAGGACGTGGTGCAAGACACCTTCCTATCTGCCATGACTCACCTGGACCAATTTGAAGGGCGATCCAGTTATCATACTTGGTTGTACCGGATCGCCTACAATTTCAGTCTAAGTCAGTTACGGAAGCGTGTAAATCTGCCTCTTCCTGAAGAAGATCTGACCCGTGATGATGAAATCCAGCCATCCTTACCCAAAGAACTGGTTGAATGGAACTGGACACCCGAAAAATTACTGGCAAATCAGGAAGCGCGCTTCCAATTAGAAGAAGCCATCCAGAAATTATCTCCTACACTAAGAGCGGTTTTCTTACTTCGAGATGTTGAAGGATTATCTACCGAGGACACTGCCGAATCCCTGGGGCTAAGCGATGGAGCAGTGAAAGTTCGCCTGCATAGAGCACGTTTAGATCTCCGCGAGCAATTGGCCGAATATTTTGCCAGTCAATCAGAAGGAGCAAAATAATCAAATGAACTGTGAAGAATTGATTCGTTATCTTTCAGATTATATAGACAACAATCTCGAGGAATCCCTGCGAGCAGATGCAGAGGAACATTTACGCTCCTGCCACAATTGCCATATTGTGCTTGATACCACACAAAAAACTATCCTGCTCTACCGAGAGAATGGACGACAACAAATTCCACTGGATCGAAAATCCGTTTTGTATGAACGGTTAAAAACTGTACTTCCGCGCAAAGAGGATTGCCCTCCAGATAAAAACAAAACTTGAAATGGATGTAACCTTTCGAAGGAAGCCGCGTCTAATCGATAAAGATCAACAAACAAAAAGGAGATTAGCGTGATGAAATTCATAAATGAATCAGGATTGGACCGGATCATTCGGGTGTTATTGGGTGTTGTGCTATTAGCCCTGGGCTGGAGTGGGATTGTTGGCGGAGGATTGGGGGTATTTCTGAAATACATTGGTTTTTTGCCGTTGATTACAGGGGTTGTAGGATTTTGCCCAGCATATGCCTTGCTAAAAATTAGAACCAATAAAGGGTAAATCCACAAAACGCAAAACGCAGGGACATTTTTTCTTGATCCCTGCGTTTTTTTATGTAGAGAGAATATCATGAACGCAGAACAACTATTATTAGAAGAGAAAATTACCAACAACACAAACCCTGTGTTATTGGATTTCTGGGCACCCTGGTGTGCCCCTTGCCGGATGATGAATCCATATCTTGCCCAATTAGAAGATAAATATCAAGATCAGGTTGAATTTATTAGAGTGAATATCGATGTATTTCCTGAGGTTGCCCAAAAATATCATATTTTAGGTATACCTACCCTAATTGGTATCTCGAAAGGAAAAGAAGTCTTTCGCCAAACAGGAGCACTCAATCAAGCCAAATTAAACCATGTAATAATTGCCTTGATTCAAAATCGCTCAGCGGAAAAAATATTAACACCAACAGATCGTATACTCCGCGGAGGAGCAGGATTTTTCCTCAGCGCGCTGGGTATGCAACAATCAACCAACCCTATCCTGATCGGAATTGGCCTGATATTGATCTCTAGTGCTATTTATGATCGCTGTCCAATTTATAAAGTGGCTGCGCCGCGAATTACCAGCTGGATTAATCGATTTCGAGACTGATTTCTATCCCTTAAAACAGATGGGTAAATAAAATCCGCAGCCCGATAAAGTTGAGAATCAGGCCGCCAAGGATTTCCATTTTCTTACCGAAACGCGTACCCAGCCCGCTGCCCGCCAGCAAACCGATTACTGAAAGCAGCAAAGAAACCAGGCCAATCACCAGGCTGGATAATAGAATGTCCACTTTGAGCATCGCCATGCTTAAACCAACTGCCAGCGCATCCAGACTGGTAGCAACACAAAGCACCATGAGCATCTTTCCCCGAGATGGATCACGTTGCGCCTCTTGATCTTCGTCTTTTCCAGCTCCTTCGCGGATCATTCGAATACCCACCCAGGCCAACAAGACAAAGGCCAACCAATGATCAAAATTCGAAATCAAGTTGACGATGGTACTTCCTGCCAGCCAACCCAAGAAAGCCATCAATCCCTGGAAAAAACCAAAATGAAAAGCCAGTCGGAAAATCGACCGGGCTGATTTTTCAAAAGATGACGTGCCAATTCCTAAAGAGACTGCAAAGCAGTCCATTGCTAATCCAATCGAAGTCAGAATTAATATGATAAATTCCATAATAATAATGTATAATTCCTTTGGTGTAAATCAGACTAAACAGGTCTTGTATTAATCAAACTGTTTCAATTATAAAAAAACACGAACCATTAATATACCAAAAATCTTCCTTAGGTTACCTGACAAATGGCCTGTTTATTCGCTCAATATTCACCCTACCATCCAATTTGAGGAGTCATATATGATCCCTAGTTTTTTATTAGCCTTGCGTGAAGGCATCGAAGCTGCTCTGGTAATTGGCATCATTCTCAGCGCACTCAACAAAATTAACCTGACCAATGCTCGCAAGGTGGTTTGGGCAGGTGTCGCATTGGCTATCATTACCAGCTTATCCGTTGCGATTGCACTCAACGCAATCGGTGCACAATTTGAAGGCCTGGCTGAAGAGATATTCGAAGGCTCAATGATGATTCTGGCAGCCGGATTTCTAACCTGGATGATCTTTTGGATGCGGCGGCATGCAGTTTCTCTGAAGTCTGACCTGGAAGCCGAAGTGCATCAGGCCGGTCTAACCAACAGTCAACGGGCATTATTTTTCTTATCGTTTACTACCGTAGCCAGAGAAGGGATAGAACTGGCGTTGTTCCTGCTTGCGGCTCAATACGCTTCCCAACCATTTCAAACGCTATTTGGTGCGCTTGCTGGATTAACCACAGCCATCACTCTGGGTTGGTTAATTTTCCGCGGCACCTACCGGTTAAACCTGCGGCAATTTTTCCAGGTAACAAACCTTGTGCTGCTGCTGTTTGCAGCTGGCTTGGTTGCCCATGGTGTCCACGAATTCAATGAAGCTGGAATCATTCCAGCGCTGATTGAACATGTTTGGGATATCAATTTCTTAATTCCTGAAAATTCAACCGTTGGTTTACTTCTCACTGCGTTGTTCGGTTATAACGGCAACCCTTCTTTAACTGAGGTCATCGCTTATATCGCCTATTTCCTTGTACTTGGAATGAATATTTTCCAAAAACAGAAACTGGCATTAAAGACTACGGCATAGACAAACAAACTGCCGTGAAGACTGAATTCTCCACAGCAGAAATTTTATATCTTCTGAGCAAACACAAAGTTTTCCCAACCAAACGGCTGTTTAAAATTAAACCCCCGGGCAAAGGGTAACATCCAGACCGGAGTAGCCGCTGGGATCATCAAACCGTAAGAATAAGCCTTCAGCACCTGAAACCCGTGATTTACCGCAATATTGCGCACATAACGGAGACTGAATTTCAAAGATTGGCGCTCCGAGGACATAAGCAATCCGAGCAAAAACAATAATGGATTGGCATTATTTGGCTCAATGATTACCAGATGTTGTTTTGTTACCCGGTAGATTTCACGCATCACTGCCTGATAATCCTCCATGTGGTGCAGCGTTTCATGACAAAAAACAATATCAAAAGAATTGTCCGGGAAATCCATTTTCCGAGCATCCATTAAATGGGTGGTTTTCACCGGGTTTTGGCTCAACATCCATTGGGATATATCAATACCGGTTACCTTGCAAATTTTTTCAAACTGCACGGTAAAGTATCCATTACCACAGCCAACTTCTAACAGACGGGTTTCAGAATGGAGCGGAATCTCCTGTTGGATTAAGCGAATTTGATTCAGTACATAATCCAGAATTACCGGATGATCATGAGCAGGTAGTTGCATACTAATTTCTCCTGTAAGAATGACTAATAATGTTCATCAAGGTACAGGATAAAGTATTTGCGGAGAAACTTCCCCCTACCAAGGTAGGGGGAACACCACCAAAAGGTTGGGATTATGGGAGCAGCCCTAATTCTTTCGCTCGAGCAATTGCCTGTGTGCGGCTTTTTACACCCATTTTTCCGTAAATATTATTGAGGTGCCACTTGATGGTGCTTAACCCAAGATATAGCTGGTCAGCAATTTCCTGATTGGAAAGTCCGTTAGACAACAAATTTAATATTTCCAATTCCCGCTCGTGCAGCGGTTCAACCAATCCGTTTACCTGACCGTGCAGTTTCCCATTGACCAGGGACACAGCCCCGGCTTGATCGCGATCTCCATCCCCCACCAAACTGACAATGAACTGCGGGGCAAAATGCTGACACTCCGGCAAAATTGCCAGTATGCTCTCCCCTTCAACCTGAAATATCTTTTTAAAGCCTTCTGGCGCGGCTATCGTAACTGCTCGTCCCAGGGTTTCAATTGCTAAAGAATGGCGGTTAGTTTGTTCATATAAACTGGCAAGCAAAACTTCTATTCGCAGCAAATCCCAAATTCTTCCGGAATTTTCACACGAGGTTCGCATCTGATTCAGTAAATCTTCTGCCTCTTCCAAACGCCCCAACCCGATCAACCAACCCGCGTAGATGGAAAACACTTTGCCGCCGCCATCGCGCGGTTTAGAACCTAACACATCATATTTTCTTAGCCAATCCTCAACTGGAGCATACGCTTTTTGGCGTAAATTTAAATCTGCTTCCGTGAAATTGACTCTCCATAAAACATGTTGAGCATCTGCCTGTAAAGCAGCCTGACGGGTAACGCGTAACACATCAAAGGCTTTATCGACTTCTCCTCGTTCAAAATAAACCTTCGCCAGGATTGTCTCTGAATCACCACCCATCATTAATCCAGAGAAAAGCTTTTGACTCGCTTCTAACCCGAATTCAGCATAACGTTCAGCCAGTTCGGTATCTCCACCTTCATAATAAATTACAGCCAGGGGAATATACAATAAGCGGGAAACCGCTAGAGGTTCACCATGCCGGTCCACATATTTTTGAAGCGCTTCATCACAAGCTGCCAGAGCTTCTTTCCGCTTACCTTGTTCTAACCAATTAAAACTCAAGTTAGCCAGCGCACCCATTAAACCGAATAAATGATTTTGAGAGCGCCCAATATCAAAAGCTTGTTGAAACGCTGCCGTTGATTCAGCCAGGCGCTGGTTGTTAAATAACAGACTGCCATATGGAATTAAAGTGATCATCTTTAAAAATGAATCATCGGAGGCCAATACTGCCAACGATTTTTCTGCCTGCGCCAGCATTCCCGGTTCATTTCTAACTACTCCAATCCAGGTTTGCAGAGCATATGCCCAGCCTGGCAATTCTTCTCCGCTGGATTCTATTCTGGCCTGTAATTGCTGAACTAAAGCAGCACCTCCGGCTATATCACCAATCATAAATTGGGTGAATGCCTTCAAAAAACAAAGCCCCACATCCTGAAGAATATTTTCTTCCTTTAATTCCGAGATCCACTGGTAAATTGTTGTTAACTCGCCGCGCATTAACCGGCTTTTCGCGGCCTGCTGAATCCAAAGACTGGCATGATGCATATCTTTGCCAGCCAGCGCATGTTGGATTGCATCATCCAGATAATTATTATTGGCATACCATGCTGCTGCGCGTTGATGATAGCTCACTTTTTGTTCCGGCGTTAATTCTGTGCGCAAAAAATCAGCAAACAAATGATGATACCGAAACCATTGTCGTTGATCATCGAGCGGGATAAGGAATAAATTTGACTGCATTAAAGTGGATAAGCAGTCTCGGCTGTTTACCTGGCCGCTCACCGCATCGCACAAAGCCGCAGAAAAGCGGTCCAACACTGCAGTCGCCCGCAGAAAATCCCGCATTTCCGGTGATTGCCGCTTGAGCACTTCCTCCAGTAAATAATCAATCACATACTGGTGGCTGCCGCGAAACGCCTGAATAAATTCTCCTGGTGAATCAAGCCCCTGGATTGAAAGTGCTGCCAGCTGCAATCCTGCAATCCAACCCTCTGTCCGTTGATCCAACACAGCCAGCCACTCTGGCTGCAGGGACCAGCCCAATTGGCCCCGGAAAAATTCATCCGCTTCTGCCTGTGAAAAACGCAAATCTTTTGGCCGGACTTCTGTGATTTGGTTGCGAACACGCAGCCTGGGCAAAGGCAGGGGAGGATCTTCACGAGATAAAATCACCAGATGCAGCCCGGTATGCCCCCCAGTCGGTTGGACTGGTAAATAATCCAGGATAAATTGTAAAGCATCGTGGATAAAGGGATTTCGAATTTGATGATAATCGTCCAACACCAGCACAGACGGCTTTTTTAAATCCGACAGTTCGTTTATAAAGGTCGTCATTAACAAATTCACAGGTGGAAGCTGCGGCCCACCTAACAAACCGAGCGTAGCCTCACCCAATTCAGGCTGGATGGAACGCAATGCCGAAACCACATAAACCAAAAAGCGGACCGGGTCGTTATCACTTGGATCCAATGAAATCCAGGATTTCTCAAAGGAAGCCCGGCTAAACCAACTGCTTACCAGAGTCGTTTTTCCATACCCCGCCGGAGCTGAAACCAACGTCAGCCGGCGGCCGCGGTTTAAACCATCCTGGAGCAAATCGAGAAGTCGCTCTCGAATAACATAACCGGGTTGAACCGGCGGTGGATATAGTTTTGTCGCCAGTAAATCAAAAAACATGGAATTAACCTGTGCGGGGGAAAATCAATAAAATGTATTGTAACATTATTACTGGCGCGATTCCAAAAAAAACAGGGTGATGATTTCACCCTGTTCAAAACAACAGATCTCAAGAGGTTACGGTCCGGTTACAGTTGGGTATCCCTGGCTTTTCCAGGAGTTAACCCCGCCAGCCATACTGGTTACATTCTTAAAACCGGCATCTAGTAAAATATCCCGCCCGGACTGGCTGCGATTTCCCGACCGGCAAACAACGACAATTTCCTGATCGCGCGGAACCTCGTTCAATCGAGACGGCAGTTCTCCCAATGGGATTAACGTAGCACCAGGAATGTGAACTTCATTCCATTCCTCGGGTTGGCGTACATCTAAAATAAAAGCACCCTCAGCCCGTTTTTGAACCGCTTCCGCAACGCTAATTTCTAAAGGTACCGCAGCGGCTTTTGGTTGGCCGCCCAATAAGACCGCACCAACCGCTATCAAAGCGACAATCGCTACAAGCCCCACCCAAAGGAAAGGTTTTTTCGGGTTTTGAGCGGTAGATTTGTTTTTTGACATGGACATCCTCCAAAAGGTTTAAATCAAATTGATTTAATGATTAGATCATAAAATGGTTAAAAAGTTGCGGAAAACCTTGAGAGATTTCAATCAAAACAATTAGGTACTTGACAATGGCTGTATAAAAACATACAATCAAATTATTGGGAGCGCTCCCAATTTCTGCCCTCACCACCCAAAATACTAATCAGAATAACCCGTGCGTGCAGAAGCAATCCAAATCATCATTTTTCGACCAAACAGCGAAATCAATGACCTTAACCCTCGAAGATATAGCCCGCCTCAGCGGTGTTTCCCGATCAACCGTTTCTCGCGTGATCAATAATGATGCGAACGTCAGCGAACGTACCCGCCAAAAGGTCAACAGCGTTATTGAGCAATATAGTTTTCAACCCAATCTTGCAGCCCGCGGCCTGGCAGCTGGACACAAAAAAGTAATCGGGTTGGTAATACCGGTTGGGGTTACAGCAATCTTCACAGACCCATTTTTCCCGCTGCTTATTCAAGGCGTATCCTCAGCATGTAATCATCAGGATTACTCGGTGATGTTATGGCTGGCCGAACCGGAATTTGAACGAAAGACCATCACCAAAATCTTGTATAACGGTTTGATTGATGGCGTAATTGTTTCTTCCATGTTAATGGACGATCCTGTCATTCAAACGCTAAGTGAACGGTCTTTGCCATTTGTCCTGATCGGCCGCCACCCAACCAATGAGAATATCTGCTACATCGATACGGATAATATCCAAAGTGCGAAAATCGCTGTGCAGCATTTGCTCCATTTAGGCTGCAGAAAAATTGCGACAATAACTGGCCCCAAGAATATGATCGTGGGGATGGATCGGTACCAGGGGTATATTGAGGCGCTGCATGAATACGGGATAACCGTCGATCCTGAACTGGTGATAGAAGGTGATTTCACCGCAGAGGGTGGTTACCACGCAATGCAGCGTCTCTTACCCCAAAAGCCAGATGCTGTGTTTGTCCACAGTGACACAATGGCAAGTACAGCCATCCGCGCAATTTATGATGCGGGATTGCGGGTTCCCAATGATATTGCCGTGATTGGTTACGATGATCTGGCAGATGCAAACCGGATGACGCCGCCGTTAACCACTGTCCGGCAGCCTACCCAACAGATGGGATCTATCGCAGCAGAAACATTAATCAATTTAATTGAAAACCCTCATTCCCAACCACACCACATCATTTTACCGTCGCAATTAATCATCCGGGAAAGCTGTGGAAGTAAATTACACTCTGCCAATTCCTCAGTTTAATGAACTGAACACTGTGTGGATCAAAATTGGTGCAAAAAAGTACCCGGGCAAAGCAGCCATTTGAGAATTATCTAATCAGAAGTTATTTAGCCAGTCAAACAAAACACGCCAGGAAGTAAACCAATATGAAATACGGATTTTTTGACGATACAGCAAAAGAATACAACATCACCCGTCCCGATACCCCCCTGCCCTGGATTAATTATCTCGGTAGTGAAGAATATTTCGGATTAATTTCAAACACGGGCGGAGGGTATTCATTTTTCCGTGATGCAAGGCTGCGCCGGCTTATTCGATATCGTTACAATAATACGCCAACGGACAACGGCGGTCGTTATATTTATTTGCGCGATAATGACCAACCGGTTTACTGGTCACCCACCTGGCAGCCTGTCCGGCAGCCTCTAGATCAGTATAAATGCCGTCACGGTATGGGATACACCATCATTGAATCAGTTTTCCAAGGAATATCCACGAAGATTCGTTATTTTGTCCCCCTGGGTGAAACCCTTGAAATTTGGACGATACAAATTAACAATCAGCGCACAACCGATGCAAACCTTTCTGCTTTCTCTTTGGTCGAGTTCTGCCTTTGGGATGCCTGGGATGACACAACTAACTTTCAACGTAATTTAAACATTGGGGAAGTTGAAGTTGAAAATAATGTGATTTATCATAAGACCGAATACCGTGAGCGCCGTAATCACTTTGCCTATTTTGCTTGCTCCGAGGCGCTGGCAGGTTTTGACACCCAGCGCGAAGCGTTCCTTGGAGCCTACCGCGGTTTTGACCATCCGATCGTTGTGGAAAATGGCCAATCCACGCAATCAGAGGCACATGGCTGGTCACCCATAGGATCGCATCACATTCAAATTAAACTGAAACCCGGAGAGACACGCACAATCACCTTTGTTTTGGGATATCACGAGAATCCTGCCAATCAAAAATTCGATCCCCCTGCATCGAACCGGATCAATAAACAAACCGTTTTACCCAAAATTAATAAATACCTCCAATCCGAAGTTGTTGAATCTGCGTTCCAGCAGCTACAAAATGATTGGGCCAAACTTCTGGGAGGATTTCAGGTTCTAACACCAGATGAGCACACCAACCGCATGGTTAACATCTGGAATGCCTACCAGTGCATGATCACCTTTAATATGTCGCGTTCAGCGTCGTATTTTGAGTCTGGAATTGGCCGCGGTATGGGATTCCGCGATTCAGCCCAAGATCTACTTGGTTTTGTGCATATGGTTCCCGACCGTGCCCGCCAGCGAATTCTCGATTTAGCAGCCACACAAATGGAAAATGGCGGCGCATACCACCAATACCAACCCCTGACCAAGCGAGGCAACAATGACGTTGGCAGCAATTTTAATGACGACCCGCTCTGGTTGATCCTGGCGGTATCGGCATACCTAAAAGAAACCGGTGATTGGAATATTTTAGATGAACTGGTTCCTTACGACAACCAACCCGGCAGCGAAAAGCCCATGTACGATCACCTTCTGCGCAGCTATCAATACACCCTGGATCGACTTGGCCCGCATGGATTACCGTTAATTGGCCGCGCTGATTGGAACGACTGCCTAAACCTGAATTGTTTTTCAGACACCCCCGGGCAATCCTTCCAAACCACAACCAATAAAGAGGGAAAAGTTGCGGAATCGGTTTTCATTGCCGGTCTCTTTGTGCTGGCCGCCAATGAATTGGCTCAATTGACAGATTCTCTGGGAAAGCATGAATACGCGAATCAATTCCGGACAGCTGCGCAATCGATGGGGGAAACGGTAATGCAGTCAGGCTGGGATGGAGAATGGTTCCTGCGTGCGTATGATCATGCCAGCCAACCAGTCGGTTCGAAGATTTGTCAGGAAGGTCAAATATTTATAGAACCACAAGGCATGTGCGTTATGGCCGGGTTGGGTACCAAAGATTGGCGGGCAGCAAAAGCGCTAGAGTCGGTCCAAAAACATCTTGCTTCTCAGCATGGGATTGTTCTCCACCAACCTGCCTACACCCATTACTACCTCAATTTAGGAGAAATTTCTTCCTATCCACCTGGATATAAAGAGAATGCCAGTGTCTTCTGCCACACCAACCCCTGGATCATGATCGCAGAAACCATTATTGGTGATGGTGACCAGGCTCATGACTATTATTTACGGATCAATCCATCGGCTCGCGAAAAAATCAGTGAGGTTCATCGCAGCGAACCATATGTTTACGCCCAGACGATTGCCGGAAAAGACGCCCCCAGCTTTGGCGAAGCCAAAAATTCCTGGTTAACTGGAACAGCCGCATGGAACTTTGTTGCCATCACACAGCACATTCTGGGCATCCGGCCTGATTACAATGGTTTGGTAATCGACCCTTGCATACCAGCCAAATGGGATGGATTTGAAATCCGGCGGCAATATCGAGGATCTGTTTACCAGATCAAAGTAAGCAATCCAAATCACCTCAATCGCGGCATCTGTTCATTAACCGTTGACGGAAAAATCATTGACGGAAACATCGCACCGTTTTTTAACGATGGTAAATCACATGTTATTCAAGCTGTAATCACAGGATAAATCTGATGGGTACTTATTTTGGACAGCCAACCGGAGAAATCCGAAACAATTATTTCTCAGTTGAATATTTGCTCAACTTCGGACCTCGAATTGTCCGGCTGCAACCCATTGATACTACCATAAACCTGCTGGCGGAAACACCAACCCAGGGATGGGTTACCCCCTATGGCTATTACAACCTGTGGGGTGGTCACCGTTTCTGGATTGCTCCAGAAACACATCCTTTCACCTCCCTTCCGGAAAATCAGGTTGTCACCATCACAACACAGGGAAATGAACTGCACCTGACCCAAAAAATTCATCCGGAATACCCCATTCAAAAGACAATGAGCATTTTGCTAAACCCCGACGCCCCATTCGTTATGCTTACCCACACATTGGAAAATCTGGGGGATCAGCCTTTGCAGGTTTCAGCATGGGGAATTACACAGTTGCCGCCTGGCGGCTGGGCAATCATGCCGCAAAGCTCACCTCCCATGGATCACGCTGCATACCACCCCAATCGTTCGTTCGTCCTGTGGCCATATGCACATTGGAATGATCCGCGCTTGCATCTATTTGATGACTATATCATCATCCAGGGTGCTTCTTACAAAGCATTGTTAAAAGCCGGGCATATTAATCGCTCTGGTTGGAGCGGTTATCTTTGGAATGGATTTTTCTTCCGAAAATGGTATGATGTGCCGCAAAATGAGGCTTACCCCGATCTTGGATGCAATTCAGAAGTGTACGTCAATAACCAGTATCTTGAACTTGAAAGCCTGGGGCCGCTATCAACTCTAGAACCTGGTGAAACCACCAGTCACACCGAACTTTGGGAAATCAGCCAGGGTTGGCCGGTTCCAAAAACCGCAGGAGAAGTGCGCGAAATTGCCCTATCCATTGATAATCTTTATTTGGAAAAATCAGTAAACAACCAGGTGATGTTGAGTTAACTATCGAAAATGAAACTTGCTGCTGAGTCCCATCGGTTATAATTTTTAAAAACCATCTCAGGTGGGGAACATGCCAGGATTTGACTTTTCCAGCTTCTCGATCTCAAACCATGCCAATGGTAACGGAATTTCCAGGATCATGAACGCTGCATTGGCAGCCGTTGACCCTTATTCTGCTGTACAACAATCTGTTTTCCGATCAGAAAACAGCTTAAATATCCAGAATCTCACGCTAGATTTGCAGAACTACGAGCACATATACCTCATCGGTGCCGGTAAGGCTGGTTACCCGATGGCAAAAGCAATTGCAGAATGCTTGGGCAGCCGCCTGGATCAAGGTATTGTCATTGTCAAGGACGGTTACTTACCTAAACAAGATTTTTTTCTAGAAAATATATCTTTTATAGAGGCTGGACACCCCGTTCCAGATGAGCGTGGGATCGCTGGTACCCAAAAAATCATCGAATTGGCTGCTCAGGCCGGTGAAAAAGACCTGATTATTGCGCTCATATCTGGCGGCGGTTCTGCGTTGTTCACCTCACCCGCGCAAGGCATTTCACTTGCGGATCTGCAAATTTTGACCAGGGTCTTATTGGCCTGCGGCGCTTCAATCGATGAAATCAACACACTTCGCAAACACCTTGATTCCATTAAGGGCGGCGGACTGGCACGCTTTGCTGCACCAGCCCAACTGATTGCCCTCATTTTATCCGATGTGGTTGGCGATCCTTTGGAAGTAATTGCTTCAGGTCCAACCGTGCCAGATCCGAGCACGTACCAGGACGCGATGGGCATTCTGGAAAAATATCAAATCACCACACAGGTTCCAGGCTCAATATTTAGCCGCTTACTACAAGGGCTTCAAGGACAAATAGGTGAAACCCCAAAACCGAATGACCCGGTATTCCGGCAAGTACACAATCTGATCATTGGCAGCAATCGCCTGGCTGCTTTAGCTGCTGTAAAGCAAGCCGAACAGGAAGGCATGAACGCTCTCCTTTTAACCACCTTTCTCCAGGGAGAAGCGCGAACCATTGGGCGGACAATCGGAGCTATTGCCCGAGAAATTCTGGCTTCTTCTCAGCCGATTCCCTGCCCTGCCTGCATTGTCTCTGGCGGCGAATCCACAGTCATTCTGCGAGGAGACGGATTAGGCGGCCGCAATCAAGAATTGGCACTGGGAGCTGTGCGTGAATTGGCCGGTCTTCCTGACACCCTGTTGATTGCCCTGGCGACAGACGGCGGTGACGGTCCAACTGATGCAGCTGGGGCAGTTGTGAGTGGTAAAACCCTGTCGCGCGCCATGAACCTGGGTTTATCACCGGAAGATTACCTCAACCGGAACGATGCCTATCATTTTTTTGAAACCTTGGATGATCTGCTCAAACCTGGACCAACGCAAACAAATGTAAACGATCTCACATTTTTATTTGTTTTTTAACAAAAATGCGGGATGGGTATTTACGCGACCCATCCCGCATTTTTAATTCAGACTTCAGTCACTGGCAATCGCTGCTCTGCGCTGTTGAATATATCCCGCTATACGTAAACCACCACCAAAGAGCAATGCTAAAACGATCACACTCAAATATTCTATCAATGGAATGCTGATCAATTCATACGCTTTTCCCCAGCCCCGCTGGCTGTAAACCAGAACCGCCCCTCCGGCATACGCAAGAAACAAACCAATCTTTGCCCAGCCTGGCAGCCGCAATCCATGCATCTGGGTGACAACAAACAGTCCAGCAAAACCGAATAAAAACATCGGCCAGATTCCATTTCCCTGCATCACTGCTACCAGGGTTCCATGGATCAACACGGTGAACTCATTGGTCAACATCCACCAACGGTTGGTATGAATTCTTGTAAAAAACAAACTCCCTTGCAGCAGCAGCAAAAACATATAAAAGAAACCAATCAAATGTCCGGAAGTTGATTCCATGGGATGGTACCAAAAAGTATATACCGTAGCCCACGCAAAATAATAGCCGTGGTACTTTCGCGCAAAATCAATGATCTGTTTTCCAATGGGCAACGGTTTACCGAAGAACAACCCTCTCCGGCGGTTTTCCATTAATAAAATCCAAACCAACAGAATAATTACCGATACCTGCGAACTCCAGATGGAGACATCTTGTGCCAGACCATCATACCAGAATTGGGTTTGCACAAAATGAAGCAGAATAAAAAATGCATTTGCGCCCAGCGCCCAATAATTGACAGGATGCAATCCGGTCGTATATTTCTTCACTCGAGTTTGGGCATAAAATATCAAATACCAGATGGTAATTTGATGGGCTAGATAAAAACCCCAGGCGGTCAAGCGGGTCCAAAAAGTAGGTTCCGGAAGTTTCCAAAAATACCAGGACGGACCTTGATCCGGAAGTAAAATGGACCGGTCTAAAAACTGGCCGCCCCACCAGATTACAGCAGTGAAAATCAGGCTGAATAAGATACCTCCCCATAATGCGATGATATCTTTTCGGATGGGTTGGTTGGCACTTTTCACGGATGATTCCATATCAATTCCTCGACGATGAAACAGGATATAAGCCAATTATAGTGTTTGTAAATGATTACAAACAGTATTTCACCAGCTTTGTACAAAGTTTGTGGCTGCTTTTGGCTTTCCCTTCTACTTGATTCAAATTTTCAAAAATGGATAATTTTTTGCCCGGTCGAGCCTAAACCAGTTCACTGTTATAATAATATCTGTATGTTTGACAACCATTCATTTCAACAACCAGGCCTTCAAGCCATACGCCTCAATGAAACGATATAAACTCACCCTCCTGGCAGTAATCATTTCGATAATTTTGGGGATGTCTAACACGCATCCAATCAGTGCCCAATCCATCTCGGTTCATTTTGATTCTTTAACCGTTGAAGATGGTCTTTCACAAAGTACCATTTGGTCCATTGGGCAGGATGATTTGGGCTATATGTGGTTTGGCACGGATGAGGGCTTAAACCAGTATGACGGCCAAAGATTTTCCGTTTTCAAACAAGAAATTAAAGATCCAACCACAATTCTTGGCAATACAACAGTTTCAATATTTAAAGATAGTCGTGGAAATATGTGGTTTGGCACATCATCCGGTCTAAATTTACGAAAAGCCGGAGAATCCAATTTTATTCACTTTAAGTTTAATCCCGATGATAAAAGCAGCCTGTGGGGAAAAGCGGTATTAGCCATTACCGAGGATTTAAACGGCACCATCTGGATTGGCACAGAATACGGTGGGTTGCATAAATATAATCCGGTTACAAACACTTTTACGCATTACACTCATGATACCAATCAACCGGATTCTTTATCCGGTGATAATGTCTTATCATTGCTGGTAGATTCCAGCGGCACCCTTTGGGTAGGTACAACAACCGGCCTGGATGTATTCGATCCTGACACAGAAACTTTTGCCCATTTCAAACCAAGCGCTCTTCGACCCGAGGAATCCATCAGCAGTTCGGTAATCACCTCCATGATCGAAGATCATCACGGCAATCTTTGGATCGGTACATATCAAGGCGGCATAAACCATTATGATCGGAAATTAAAGAAATTTACTCATTACATCCATTCCCCCATAAACCCCAACAGTCTGACAAACAATGAAGTCACAGACCTGGTCGAAGATAATCGGGGAAACATCTGGATAGGCACACCGGATGGTTTAGACGTGCTTGACCCTGCAACCGGGAATTTTCAACATTTCACTCATAACCCCAACGATCCATTCAGTTTAACCAACAATTACATTATGAGGCTTTTCAAAGATCGAGCAGGGGTAATCTGGATTGGCACCTATGGCGGAGGGGTCAATCGGTATTCACAATCTGCGAACAAATTCCAGACCTACCGTCAAATTCCCGGCGATCTAAACAGTTTGAGCGATAAAGGAGTGTACGCGATCGCGCAGACCTTCGATGGAGATGTTTGGTTTGGCACCATCTCGGGCGGGTTAAATCGCCTGGATCGTGACAATGGGAGCATGAGAATCTACCGCCATACGGCAGGTGATGATGCCAGTCTCCGTTCCAATGAAATACGATCACTATACATCGACCGGGCTGGAACCCTATGGGTCGGCACATACGATGCCGGTATCAGCCGCTATAATCCGCAAACCAATGATTTTACCCATTTCCTAATTGACCCCGATACCCCCATTTCCACCAGCCGCAACTCCATCACCGCTTTTTGTGAAGACAGCCAGGGCAATTTTTGGATCGGTACGCGCAATTACGGGCTGCACCGTTTGGATCGTGCCACCGGTTTAGTGACTCATTATCCGATCCCTGATGATGCAGTTGATCGGTCTGATTTTGTGCGGGTGATTTTAGAAGACAACAAAGGGCAGCTTTGGATTGGCACCTACGGCGGTTTGTTCATGTTTGATCCGCTTTCTGGTAAATATTTAACCTATTTTCAACAAGACCCAGAAAATATCAACGGACTAAACGATAACCGCATTCTCTCGCTTTACCAGGATGAAAAAGGCTATATTTGGATTGGGACCGTCCAGGGCGGCTTACACCAACTTAATCCCGAAACGGATGAATTTATCCATTACACGGAAAAAGATGGACTGGCTAACAATACCGTATATGGAATTCTTCCGGACAAACAAGGCAATTTATGGTTAAGCACCAATAAAGGGGTATCCCGGTTTAATCCAAGGGATATCACGTTCCGAAATTTTGACATCAGTGATGGGTTGCAAGGGAATGAATTTAACGCTGGTGCATACTACCGCACCAAAGATGGAGAAATCTTCTTTGGCGGGGTCAATGGTGTTAATAGTTTCAATCCCGACCAAATGTATTCCAATCCGGTGCCTCCCAGAGTGATTATTCGATCATTTATGCGCTTTAACCAGATTGAAAGGCAAGATCTGACAGGCGGAGAACACCTGGAATTATCCTATCAGGATAACTTTATTTCTTTTGAATTTGCGGCGTTAGATTATTCTGCCCCCAACAAAAACCAGTATGCTTATATGCTGGAAGGCTTTGACAAGGAATGGATTTATTCAGGCACCCGCAATTACACCAGTTACACGAACCTGTCGGGGGGTGATTACGTATTATGGGTGAAGGCAGCAAACAATGATGGGATTTGGAATGAACAAGGAATCGCAATCACCATGCACGTTTCCCCACCATTTTACGAAAGCTGGTGGTTCATTGGGCTGTCGATCATTTTTATTGGCGGGGTGGTTTTTGCCGGATACCGCTTCCGTGTTTTGAGCATTGAGACTCAAAACCGGCTGCTTGAACGCCAGGTAACAGAGCGCACCCAGGAGATTGAACGCCGCCGTGAAGTTGCAGAAGGTCTGCGAGAAATTATCTCGCTGCTGAATTCAAATCGATCCTTAAATGAGTGTTTGGATCGAATCATATATCAGGCAGTCCGCATCATGGGAGCTGATGCAGCAATGATTTATTACTGCCCTGACGGGAAATGCGCTACGGTCATTGCAAGCAACTTACCCGCACCGGAACAACCTGCTGGATATCTGGTAGAACAGTTGACGCAAACCCAAAAGCCATTGATTATCCCCAGTATTAAGGAATATAAAAAACACCATCCAGGCAGCAGCTTTTCGCCTTTTGATCCTTTCACAGCGATTATGGTACAACCCATCTCAATGGGCAAAGGAATTGATGGCGGTTTGGTGTTAGCTTATAACAAAATAAATTGGTTTACCGACGAAGACATCAAAACCGGGCACACATTGGCTGAACACACTACCCTGGCAATTGCCAACGACCATCTCCGCAGCCAGGCTCAGGATTTGGCCGTCTCTGCAGAAAGAAGCCGTCTTGCGCGTGATTTGCACGATGCAGTGACCCAGACCTTATTTGCCAGCACGTTAATCGCAGATGTGCTGCCAAGAATCTGGCAGCGGAATCCGGATGAAGGTAACCGCCGCTTAAATGAGCTGCGCCAGTTGACTCGCGGTGCCTTGGCTGAGATGCGCACACTACTGGTTGAATTGCGTCCCGGCGCCCTGGTGGATGCTTCAATGGCAGATTTAATCCAGCAGCTTTGCGATGCATTCAATGGGCGAGTACGTATTCCAGTGCATTGTGTCGTACAGCAGACCGGTCCACTTCCACCAGAAGTACAATTAGCTATGTACCGCATCGCCCAGGAAGCACTTAATAATATATCAAAACACGCCCACGCCAGCCGGGTCGAAGTGATCCTGACCAGCACAGCGGATGAAGTGGTGTTAACCATTTCAGATAATGGGGTAGGTTTTGAGATGAACGATCGGCGGCCCAATCATTTTGGGTTAGGAATCATGCAGGAACGGGCTGCAAATATCAATGCAGAAATCAATGTTCAAAGCCATCAAGGTCAGGGTACCCAAATCAATATCCGCTGGAAACGTTCAAATTGATCCTGCGAATCTCCATCCTGTTTTCGAAGTCAAGATTGTTCTAAAGGATGCGGGTGCTATAATTAATTGTTACTGTTGGAATATCCAAACAAATACCAGGAATTTGAAATGCAAATATTTGGTGTTGGAATTTTAGAGTTAATCTTCATCTTGATTATTGCTATTGTTTTACTTGGTCCGGAAGGCATGCTAAAAACAGCCCGCGGACTGGCAAAAACAATCCGCAAAATTGTTCGCTCACCAGTTTGGTCAATGTTGATGGATACCCAACGCGAAATCCGAGAAATGCCCACCCGTATCATTCGCGAAGCCGGATTGGAAGAAGATATAAATGAAATAAAAAAATCTGCCGACACATTTAATCGCGAGGCAGTCAATGCCAGGTTTGATCCTGAAACCGGCAATATCAACCCCATCGCCCCGAATAATCGGGCAGCATCACAGCCCTACCAGGCTCCTAAGCCACAACCAACCAAAGCAGATCAACCAGAAAATTCACCGTCCGCACCAGAGAACGAGACAAAAATAGACGATACGGCAGATACCCACCGTATCGTCCCGCCTAATTTTTCCCAAACAGAAAGCCAAACAGGGGAAATACTTAATCAACAAACCGGCGAAGAGAAGGACAAACCCTGAACCACCTCAAACCAAGAAACCTGGTCACAATTGCCAGGTGAGTATAGTATCAAACTCCAACCAGAATTTATTCTTTGGAGTTTTTTTCTTCCGTTTTCTCTGCTTCGTCCTTATCGCCTTTTAACCCATCACGAAAAGCGCGAATCCCGCTGCCTAATTCACCAGCAATTTTGGAAATTCGGCCAACGCCAAACAGCAGCAGAATGATTACACCGATGATAATTAACTCAGGGGCACCAATTTGTCGAAACATTGTCTCTTCCTCCAATTTCTTAATTATAACCTTTACACCTATCGTGAAGCAATTGCAGCCATGCCAATACTCAGCAAATAAAGTACAAACAAAGGTAACATGAGTAAGCCCATGTTAACTGGGTCGGGTGTTGGGGTAACAACAGCCGCAATAACCGCGATAATCACGACCGCAATACGCCACTGGCTAGCCAGCATTTTTGCTGTTACCAGCTTTAATTTTGCCAAAATAAAGACCAACAACGGAGTTTCGAAGCTGATCCCAATCCAAAACATCAAATTGGTAACAAACCCGAAATAATTCGCCAACCGTGGTGTGGTGCGTATCCCGACAAAGCTGATTAAAAAAGGCAGTGCTGCCGGCAACATAACATAATAAGCAAACAGCACACCCACAACAAACAAGAATGTAGCAAAAGGAATAGCAATCATCAACCAACGGCGTTCTTTGGGCAGCAGCCCTGGCATTACAAAAGCCAGAATTTGATATAGTATCATCGGCAATGCCAGAATGAATCCGCTTAACAGCGAAACCCGCATAAACACACCGACATTTTCGGTAACCTCAATTGAGACAAGCTTATCAATACCGCCAATCGGTTGGGCAATTATTTTGATTAACTGCTCTCCGAATGCAAAACTGACAATCGTTGTAACAATTAAAGCAATCAGGGCTTTAAAAATCCTGCCGCGCAAATCATTAATATGCTGCATTTTTATTTGCTGCACAATCGTCGAACGAAACAAAAGATTCTCCATGTTTGTTCTTTCTCATAAAATCAATAAGCCGGCAACGTATTACATTTTTACTGAACATCAAAAAATTACCAGACTCTGTTCTGTAGCGCCTTACGGAGTCTTCAAATGCGATCATTGCTACGCGTATGGCATCGTCCC
>JAJUJY010000273.1 GCA_029265085.1 Chloroflexota bacterium | reverse complement strand
GGTGATGGCAGCTTTTCCTTATACCTATTACGAGAGAATTCGGAAAATCGCGCTTGATTTGCGTGGAAAAATATTAGATGAAGATTTCGGGGCAGATGTTACTTTAACCATTTTATTTGCGATCGAGAAGCTTGATGATTTTCAAAACAGCCTTCGCCAATTAACTAATGGAGGGGTTCAGGCGGAAATCATCGAAACAAATCCTGAGACTATTCTTCCACTGGATACAATTTAAACCATGTCCGTTTTGAGAAATCGTCGCCTGAATGTTGCAACCCCAAGCAATAAGGCTAATTGAAAAATTGCCCCGATTGAAGCAGAAAATTGATCCAGGTAAAAAACCAAGATGTTGACCCCAATTAATGAGATCACAAGGCTCTGAATGGCCAGTGAAACCGCTGCTTGTTCTTTGCGAAGTAAGAAAAGAAGGGCTGCAACTAATGAAATTACACCAACTAGACCTTCGATAGCAAGTCGAATAATTAACCATGTCAGATCTTGAGCCGACTGAATCTCTTGCGGGGTGATGTATGTCAGCACATCTCCACCGCGGATTGCATTAACCGAAAACAGGATCAAGGTGCTAATTTCAATTGCGGCTAACACGCCTTGTAAGCTTAAGCCAGTGATTAATAAGGCTTTCAATCTCCCGCGGCTGATATGATCATCAAACCATTTGCGAATGAATTGAGCTTTTGATGAAAACCAATTTAAACGGGTTGGCGAAATCACATTTTCTTTTTGGATAAGAAGGTTTAAATCTTCGGCCAGATCAATAATTTCAGGATCTGTAGAATTTTGTAAGACGTAATCTAAACGCCCCTTGATCCGATTTTTTTCTTGATCATCTAAATCATTGTCCAGTAATTCAGTGATCTCATGGAGTGCTCGATACATTTCACTGCGTGGCGTGGGAGATACTGGTTTGCGAACTTGTAAATACAATAAAACAGTCAACAAGAAAAAAGCATATATGATTGGTGCAGCTGGTGGATAAAAATAATCATTGGTTTGGGTGATAAATTTTCCTACTTCGTCAATGAATAATCCAATACCCACGCCGCTTAAAAACGCTCCCCAGAAATATGCCCACCGGTTGACAAATATCAAGGGGAGTAGAGCAGCGACAAATAGAATTAATCCACCCCATAAAACATGTGCAATATGTAATTCACCATTACCAATTTGGGGGTAACCGCTTAATTCTAAAAACAGGCGGGTAAAAATGACTGTGCTGGCAAACGAGATCAGCGAAATGAGCAGATATTGTTCTGCTTCGTTCCGTTTTACCGGGGCTCGTGTGGGAGATTTTTGGTGCATAAAAAAATATTCCAAGTAGAGAAATATATAAATCGGAAATAGGCAAAAATCCACCCATTTCCGATTTATTTCGTAAGGCCAATTAAAACAGGCTTCGGACGACTAATAGGAAGCCGAACACGATCAACGGAATACCAACAATTGCTCCTACCACTGTAATTGTAAGAACGACTCCAGCTATCATCAAAACCAGTCCAAGAATCGCTCCGACAAGACGGCCTGTCATGGCGATTATGCCGATTACTAATTTCCAGATTGCGTAAAATGGCCACAATAATAAAGGAACCTTCGTTTTTTTCTCTTCCATTCTTTCCTCCATATTTGAGTATACGGAAATTTATTCTTTTTGTTGCACAAATATCACGATAATATTTCAATTTTTTCAGCAATCAATACCGGATCCAGATTGTTTTCCTGCATTTCTATTTTCCCCTCAATAATTAATGGGATGGATGACGAAAACACCTGTTTCGAGGTTTTGCTGTAAACCGCAGGAAAAATGATTACATCTACCGAGCTATCAAAATCTTCTATAGTTAAAAATCCCATCCGGTTACCGGACGAAGTCCTGTGTGAACGGCTGGTTTGGCGAACACCGACGATCAAAACAGCCTTACCAAGATAATTAGATAAATCTGAAATGGGTACGTGCTGGAGTTTTTCTATTTTTGACTGATATAGTTCCAATGGGTTTGCATCTACGCCAATTCCCAAAATCTCTTCCTGGCTGGATACTTTTTGGGAAAGGCTCCAGTCATCTACCACGATTTGATCCCACCCGAATAAACTCGGCTGCTGGCGAGCATGTGGGATCATTTTTAATTGGATGAGCAGTTCAGGAATTGTTCCAAGACCGGATAACGCGCCACAAGAGATTAAATTAATCACTTCTTTGGGACGCGGATCAACGTGGGTTAGAAATTCTTCAAGGTGATGAAATGGACGATATTTTTGAATTGCCCGGATGGTATGGTGGGTAAGATCGCGGATTTGATTTAATCCCATATATAAAACAGGCTCACCGTTTGGGTATTTAACCTGGAATTCGTTTCCGGAGTGATTGATATGAGGCGGCCGAACACAAAGCCCTAACCGACGAGCCTCGGATAAATAGACACGTTGTGAATAGTAACCACCCCAATTTGCCAGTACGGCAGCCATAAATTCAGCCGGAAAATGGCTTTTTAACCAGGCAGACCGCCAGGCAATTACCGCATAAGAGGCTGCGTGGGCTTTCGGAAACCCATAACCAGCGAAAGCGGCCATCATATCCCAGATTTTTAGCGCAGTTTCCTCGGTCATTCCCGAAGAAAGTATTGAACCATGAATAAATTTGTCGCGCAAAATTTGCATTTGTTTGCCCGGATCAAAATGGCTCATTGCACGCCTGAGAATATCTGCTTCGGTCAGGGATAATCCACCAAGTTGGTGAGCGATGCGGAGTACCTGTTCCTGGTATAGAATAACCCCATAGGTGTCTTGTAATAGTTTTGAGAGTGAAGGGTGAATATGCTCTACTGGTTCTGTATGGTTGTGGCGCCGAACAAACTGATCACGTAACCCACCCTTCAGCGGTCCAGGACGATACAAGGCTAGCGCAGCGATGATGTCGTCAATGGTTTTTGCTTGCAATTCTTTGAGGGTGGCTCGCATTCCTGGGCTTTCGATTTGAAAACATCCGATCGTATTTCCTACAGAGATGAGCGAGCTGGTTTCAATATCTGTTAAAGGGATGGATTCGATTACATCCTGCGGGGAAGAATATTCTTTCTTTCGCCAGGATTGGATGGTTGCTCCCAAATCCCCAATGACACTTAACCCGCGAATACCCAGTAAATCAATTTTTATTAACCCCATATGCTCTAAAGCATCCAGATCAAACTGTGTGATAATGACACCCTTTAGACCAGATTTTGAGATAGGTACACTATCCATCATGGGTCCAGGTGTGATCACTACTCCACCGGGATGGACAGAGAGGTGGCGCGGCAACCCAATCAATCGTTTTGATTGATCCAGGATTAAATTGGTTTGAGAGTCTCGAAATTGTTTCTTTAAGTCAGAAAATTGCCTTTCTTCGAAATTTTCATCTTCGTGAGCAAGTTGTGCGGCGTAGAAGCTGTGTGGTAGTTGATTGGTTAATCGGCGGACTTCTGTTGGGGGAAGACCATGTGCTTTTGCAACATCTCCCACAGCAGAGCGGAGACGAAACCGATTAATGGTTGCTACCATTGCAACGTGGTCGGCACCGTATTTTTTAAAAACATGTTGTATGACCTCATCGCGGCGGTTTGAGCATATATCGGTATCGATATCCGGTGGCGAAGAGCGAGCAGGATTGAGAAATCGTTCAAAATATAGATCCAGCGCTATTGGATCAGGAGTTGTTATACCAAGGGTATATGCTACAAGCGATGAAGCAGCAGAGCCCCGTGAAGAATAGGGGATTCCTTGCTGGCGGGTGAATTCGATGATTTCTTGCATGATTAAAAAGATGGGCTCAAATCCCCTTTGGGCAATTACCTCAAGTTCGTGGTTCAACCGTGCTTCAATGATTGGTGTAAT
>JAJUJY010000087.1 GCA_029265085.1 Chloroflexota bacterium | reverse complement strand
GCTCGCCGCCGACGATCTGCGGCGCGCGGCCGCCCCACTCCAGAGCGTCGCGGACGCCTGTCCACGGCTTGAGCGGCTGCGGCGGCATGAAGCGGTTCAGCGGTTGCACTGGTTTAACAAAGGCTTCTTTGTGCCGGAGCAGGTAGCTGTACGCTTCTTGATAGTCTGGCGGCAATTCCAGATCGGTCCGGCGGAACTCGATATTCAAGCCGGTGACATGATTTACTTCCTGGATAAATGCCTCATTGACGAGCAGCCCCACAATGAGTGTTCCTGCCCGCGGCCCCTCTAAGCTGGATTTTAAAATGGGATGTGCCGAAATTAAGATGGAATAATCCGGCGTGTTGATAAATCCGGCCGGGGTTGTTTCTGATGCATCGCTTGTAATCAGCCTGGTGGCTTTTTCCAATGCCTGAAGGATTGTATTCCCGAGGGGAATTTCTTGCTGCTGTTCCAGGTCAATCGCTTTTGCGTAAATCAGTTGGCCGGACGAATCGAAAAAAGCCATCAAGTTTACATTGAGCGTGACCAGTGAAGCGACATCCAGGTTGTTCTCAATATATTCTGGGTTGCTGCCCTGCGCAAATTGATACGTGTCATCCCAATAAGCCCAATCGCCGCCTATGGATTGCAGCGCGTTTTTCTTGTTTTCAATTGTGTTGAGGGTTTGCTGAACCTTTTGTTGTATCTCGGTTTGTTCAAACACCTGGTAATTGGACAGGAAAATACTTTCGGATACCGCATAAAGCACCGCGATAATCAAGGCGGTGATCAGAACAAGTATCCAGGTGATCCGGGTTCGCAGACTCATAGAAAGTGATACAACAATAATTCAATAATAATGATTTTATTGCCTCCATGAGCTAGACGACGTTGGTGGCGGTAATGGACTTGCCCAGAGACATTAATGGCTATTTGGATTATACCGACCGTTGTGCTAACGAAGCGTTACAGTTTGCTTACAAAACAGAAAAACCCCAGGCGCATGGTCATTTTGCCTGGGATTCCCCCGGCTGCATTATATCACGTTGCTACAGGATGCTGAAGGATAAGGGTAAGTTTATCTATATTACAATGATCATAATTAATTCGTCATTTTTCTTTTTGCATGTGCGGAACTTGAACGCGTGCTGCAGCGTCTAAAAGATGGAGGGCAATATGAATAATAAAAGATTCGCTTTGTTAAGTTTATTCCTCGGATTGATCCTGGTGTGTACGGCCTGTACATCGCCAGCGCAGCCCGATGTTGACATTCTGCCTGTGGAAACCGAAAAATCTTTGCCAACGGATACCCTGTCTCCAACCGCGCCGCAAGCCCAAGATGTGATGGTGCAGCGCTCGCAAAAAAACCGCAATGCTGAGGTGCAGGTGCCTGAGGCAGATTTAAAGCAGCTGGTTCAGGGAAATACTGCCTTTGCCCTGGATCTCTACCAGGTGTTGAGCGGGCAAGAAGGCAATCTATTCCTTTCTCCATACAGCATCACGCAGGCATTGGCAATGACCTATGCAGGCGCCAAGGGCAATACCGAAGCGCAAATGGCCAAAACGCTGCATTTTGATTTACCGCAAGAGAATTTGCATCCGGCCTTTAATGCACTGGATCAACTGTTCGCCAGCCGGGCGGAAATTCCAGCGGAATTGGGCGGGGAGGGCTTTCGTCTTAATCTGGCAAATGCGCTTTGGGGACAGACAGGCTATACCTTTATCCCGGACTTTTTAGACCGTCTGGCCGAGAATTACGGTGCGGGGATGAATCTGGTAGATTACCAGCAAGACCCTGAAGCAGCCCGAAAGCTGATTAATGATTGGGTTGCCAATGCTACCGAAGATAAAATTCAAGACTTGATCCCGCAAGGCGGGGTAAATGACCTGACGCGCCTGGTATTGACCAATGCGATTTATTTCAATGCGGCCTGGCAGTCTCCATTTGAAGAAAAAGAAACCAAGCAAGGGCCGTTTACCTTGCTGGATGGCAGCCAGGTGCAGGTGCCGATGATGCGCCAGACCGAATATTTGAATTACACGGCTCAGGATCAGTTAACGGTTGTGGAAATTCCTTACCTGGGCGGGCAGATGTCGATGGTTATTTTGCTGCCTGATGCCGGAGCGATGCAAACCGTGGAGCAAAATCTCACGGCGGATACTCTGTCAGGGTGGCTGAGTGCGATGCAATCGACCAACCTGGAATTGCAGATGCCAAAATTTAAAGTGGAATCCTCTTTTAGCCTGAGCGATGCCTTTAAAGCGCTGGGAATGAGCGATGCTTTTGATCCGGCGGCTGCAGATTTCTCTGGGATGGACGGTACGCGCAACCTGTATATTACCGGTGTTTTGCATAAGGCGTTTGTGGATGTGAACGAAGCGGGCACAGAAGCCGCCGCAGCTACCGCAGTGATGATGGGCGTTACCTCGATGCCGCTGGAGCCTGTGCAGGTTACGGTTGACCGGCCATTCCTTTTCTTGATTCGCGATATGGAAACCGGAGCGATCTTATTTATGGGGCGGGTAGTGCAGCCTTAAGAGATCTTCATCAGATGTAATAAAAAACGGCACGGCAAAATTAAATTTGCTGTGCCGTTTTGATTGGTTAAGGCCAAGCGGCGAGATTTATTGGTTTGCCAGCCGGCGGTATTCCGTGCTGGCGGCATATTTGCGCAGTTCTTCAATGCGGTTGATGATCATGGGGTGCGTGGAGAGCGTTTCACCCAGCACATTGAGCAGTGAATCATCCTCGTTTTCCAGCGCCTTGATTGCCTGCTGGTATTCTGCTTCAGAGCGCACCTTGCCTGCCACCAATTTAACCAGGGCGGATTCGGCTTTTTTCAAGCTGCCGCAGGCAAGCAAGCCGGCGCGGTCGGCGGAAAATTCGCAGGCGCGGTTCCACCAGCGGAACGCAAAGGTTAAGATAACGGCTGCGCCGAAGGAGGTTGGCACACCGGCCATGCCGCCAAGCAAAGTGTTCAGCCAGGTATGCCCCAGGGCTACATGTCCCAGTTCATGTCCAATGATGAAACGCAGTTCATCGGCGTCCATCACTTGCAGCAAGGAGGAATACAATACCACCACGCGCGGGTTGGATAAACCAAAGGTGTAGGCGTTTAATTCGCGGCTGCGCACCAAAAAGACTTCCACCTGGTTGGGACGCAGGCGGTTTACGCAATCCTGTACCAGGGCGGCTAAATCGGGCGCAGTTTGCGGCGTGACGGCATATCCCGTCTGGACGATTTGGCGGTGGTGCGTGCTGTTCATCTGGTACGCTGCCCCCACCATCAGCAAGACCAGCACCGGACTGATGCAGATGGTTGGCCCGGCGGTCAGGATCAGCGCTGCCAGGATGATCAGCAGCGTCAGGATTAATATGACTTGTTCGGAAGGAAATCGGTAATTTGCAGCGCGCATTGGGTCCTTTGGGTTTATTCGGCGGCTTTTTTCTGGCGGTAGAGATCCAGGGTTTCTACGGCATGGCGCAAATGGGGAATGACAATGCTGCCTCCAACGATCAAGGCAACATTAAAGGCTTCGTACAGTTCCTCATCGGTCCAGCCTTCTTCACAGCATTGGATGATGTGGTAGTCAATGCAGTCGTTGCAGCGCAGTACCATCGAGGCTGCCAGGCCAAGCAGTTCCTTGGTCTTTGAATCTAATGCACCGTCTTTGTAGGCATTGGTATCCAGGTTAAAAAAGCGTTTGATCCCCAAATGGTCAATCTCGAAGATTCGGTCGTTCATCCGTTGGCGGTATGTCTGAAAGTCGTCAATCCGGTTGCTCATGGCTGCTCCAATTGGTAAAGGATATGGTTAGAGTACTTGCTCAGGATCGATAATGTATTTCCACCAGTTATAGGCCACTCCGTTGGCCTGCCCGCTGATGTGCGGGAAAAGGCTCAACCACCAGGTATGGTGGGCGCGGATTTGGCCGTTGCCCCATTCACTGCAATTTACCAGCGCGCGCGGGCCGTTAATGTTAGGAAAATTTTGCCAGTTACGGCAGCCGCTCAATACGAAGGTTTGATTACCCCAATCATAATCTGTCTGGCTGTTGGGCGCGTAATGAACATTACCGCATTCTGCCTGGTTGGGATAATTTTTCTCGTAGCGGATAAAACGTTCCCATAAATTCCCATCGCCGTGCGTGTTACGGAAAGCCTGCCGCAAAATGCTCTCAGCGCGGTGACCAAAGCTTTCCAGCATTTCTCCATTTCCGCGCTCATAGCTGAATCCCATAATAATGAAGCGGCGAGAAGCGCTGACGGCTGTGGTGGTGAGCGGCGGGGCGTTGCAGAAAAATGCCCCCGGCCCGCCCATGATCGACTCGTAAAAACCGGCATACGGTCCGGCAAAAAGCCAGACTTCGTCAATTGCCCCGGAGTTAACTTTATCCAGCAGGTTGTAATCCGCCAGGATGCGGTCATAATCCACCGCATCGGGTTGGTGCGGCAGGGCTGAATTCTGGATCACCTGGATGTATTCTTCGGGTGAATAACTGAACCCATCCTTTTTCACAGGCAGGTCGTTGACTTCAATTTTTTCAACTACCTGGTAGGTGATGTAGCCGCGGCTGCACTCCAGCAAATCCTGAATATACCCTTCCACCAGGGTCTCAGGATTGTTCCAGCCAAGCACTTCGGTGAGCTTGCGCTGGTTTTGAGCGGGAAGGATTGGGTTGAAAATAATTAAGGAAACTTTACGGGTAATGGGTGTGGGAGGTTCTCCGGTTGGCTCGGGTGGTTTGGGCTGCGGACCGCCGCGCAACCAGCCGAAAAGTTGTTTGAATATATTTCTCAGGAAATCCATGCCGCCTCCTGTGTTTCCTGCGGGTTGGCACTGAAATGTTCGCATTGCAGATTGTCTTTAGTATAGTCAAATTACCGCGGCGGGGAAAGTAGAAAGAGCAAATCAGCGTATACTTATGGCATGGATGTACAAAACAACCCTGTGGAACTCTCTGAAGAATTTTTAGCCGAGCTGGTTGTAGAGTTTTCAGACGGCTGTGTGGGTTTGGGATTAACGGGCAGCCTGGCGCGTGGAGAAGGCACCCCATTGAGTGATGTGGATTTGCTGTGCTTTTACCCGCAGCCGCCTGTGGAAGAATCGCAGCGGTACCGGCTGGTGGTGCGCCGCGGCTGGCTGGTCAGCCTGAGCGGAACAACCGCGGCGGAAAAGACAGCTTCTCTGGCTCGCCCGCAGGAAGCTGTTTGGGCTGTGCCCGGTCTTCGGCAGATGCGCATTTTGTTTGATCCTCTTGGTGAGCTGGCATTGTTAAAGCAGGCAGCCGATGATTTTCTCTGGCAGCCTTTGCAAGCCGAGGCAAATATTCGCGCCAGTTGGGATTTGATGGGCTATGCCGAGGAAGTGCATAAAGTGGTTAGCGGGCTGGCGCATGGCAAGGCATCTTCCGCACTGTACGGTTCACTGGGATTGGTGTTGGGACTGAGCCGGGCAGCGGCTTACCAGCGCGGGCTGTTCATTCGCAGTGATAATGATTTCCTGGCACAGGTTCTGGAAGAGATTGGGGCAGCATCTGCCTGGAGCAGTGCGCTGCAAGTTGCGGCTGGTTTTACAGCGGCAACCGTCTGGGAGCGGGCGGAGGCCAGCCTGCGCCTGTATGTGGAAACAGCTTCTCTCTTTGACGGAATCATCGCTGAGGTTGACCGCCCGGTAATCGACCTGGCGCTGGCAACCATTGCGAAATACTGGCAATCGTTACCTTGACTTTAACCTTTGCTCCATTTACAATGATTTTAGCCAATTAAATAGGCCTGCCAGGCGCCAATATCCCCGGATGGATTGGCAATAAGGCGAAACCGGTGCGAGTCCGGTGCTGTCGCGCAACTGTGATGTGGAATTTCCACTAAGCCAGGTCGACCGCCAGGCAGGCGTTCACCACACCCTCGCGGAAAGGAGGTGGGGAACCGATCGACCAGCACCTGCTCCGAACGATTTCTCCCCTCCCTGCTCACCTTGACAGGGAGGTTGTATTTAACCGCAATGCTGGTTGGAGGCCCCGATCTATGCGCCACCGATTGATTTTGTGTTGACCTGATCTTTTTTGGATCGTATCGCTATTCCCTTTTTACCCTTTGAGGAACCATGAAACGTTTTTCTGTTTTATTTTTACTGATTACCGTTGTATTGTTTGCTTTGACTGCCTGCACCCCGGCCGCTGCTCCTACGGCTGAACCTCAACCAACCGCTGAACCGACCAGCCTGCCGGAACCGACAGCTACGGTTGAGCCGACTCCGGAACCGATTGTTTTAACCGACGGCCTGGGACGTACCGTAACCCTGGCCTCTCCTGCTCAACGGATTGTTTCTTTAGCCCCCTCCAATGTGGAAATTTTATTTGCCGTTGGCGCCGGCAAGCAGGTGGTTGGCCGGGATGATTTTGCGAATTATCCGGAAGAGGCTGCGGCAATCCAATCGATTGGCGGCTCGTTTGGCGATTTAAACCTGGAAGCCATCACTGCGCTGACCCCCGATCTGGTCCTGGCGGCTGAGATTAACACCCCCGAACAGGTGAAATCATTGGAAGACCTGGGTCTGACGGTGTTCTACCTGAGCAATCCAACGGATTTGGAAGGCATGTTTGAGAATCTGCGCACGGTTGCGACCCTGACCGGCACGCAGGCAGAAGCCGAAACGCTGATTGCCAGCCTGACCGAGCGGATTGCCGCAGTGGATAAGGTTCTAGAAGCCGCGAAAACCACACCCAAAGTGCTTTATGAACTGGATGGGACGGATCCGGCCAAACCCTGGACGGCCGGCCCCGGTACATTTATTGACTTGCTGATCACCCGCGCCAAGGGTGAGAATGTCGCCGGAAAAATGGAAGGCCAGTGGGTGCAAATGAGTCAGGAAGCGCTGCTGGTGGAAAATCCTGATTTTATCCTGTTAGGTGATGCCAATTACGGCACGACACCCGAACAGGTGGCCGCCCGCACGGGCTGGGATCAACTTCAAGCGGTGAAAAACGGTAATGTCCTGCCGTTTAATGACGACACGGTTTCCCGCCCTGGCCCCCGCTTGGTGGATGCACTGGAAGAACTGGCAAAAATATTCCATCCGGAGCTGTTTCAATAGGATATGATGAAGAAAAACACTGCCCGGCCGTTTATCCTAAACCTGGTGATCCTGGTTGGCGCGCTGTTACTCAGCGTGGCGGTCGGCAGTGTTTTCATTCCGCCATGCGAACTGTTTCAGATCATTGCCGCTCGCCTGGCGGGAATTGCTCCGCAGACACAGCAAGCGCAAACATTTGCGACGATTGTGTTTTCTTTGCGTTTGCCGCGTACTATTCTGATGGCGTTGACCGGCGCGGCTCTGGCTGGTTCCGGGGCGGCGTATCAGGGTCTGTTCCGTAATCCGCTGGCGGACCCCTACCTGATTGGGGTAGCCTCAGGAGCCGGATTGGGGGCTGTGCTGGCAATGACCGTCCGCTGGCCGTATACCCCGCTGGGGTTGCTGGCAGTCCCGGCAGCAGCGTTTGCGGGTGGATTAATTACCGTGTTTTTGGTGTATGAATTGGCACGGATTGGCCGGGCGATTCCGGCAACGCACTTGATTCTGGCTGGTGTGGCGGTCAGTTCTTTTGCCACTGCGCTGACCTCGTTTTTAATGCTGACATCGACCGGCGAATTGCGCCGGGCGTTGGTCTGGCTGTTGGGCGGTGCGACAATGAGCGGCTGGCAGCCGGTGATCGCGGTGCTGCCGTATCTGGTCGTGGGAATGGGTATTCTGCTTGCCAGCGGCCACGCTTTGAATGTGCTCCAGTTTGGGGATGAGCAGGCACAGCAATTGGGTTTGCCGGTCAACCGGGTGCGGCGGCTGGTGATCCTTGCAGCATCGCTGACCACCGCGGCGGCGGTCTCCTTTGCTGGTATCATCGGTTTTGTGGGCCTGATTGTGCCGCATGTCGTCCGTTTATTATGGGGCAGTGATTATCGCCGGATCATTCCCCTCTCTCTGTTGGGTGGGGCCAGTTTACTGCTGGCAGCCGATGTGCTGGCACGGGTGGTCATGGCTCCGCAAGAAGTTCCGGTGGGAATTATTACAGCGCTGGCAGGTGCTCCATTTTTCTTGTGGGTGCTGCGCCGCGCCAAACAGCAAAATTTATGGTGATGCCTATGTTAGAAGTCAATCGCTTGTCTGTGGCTTATGGTGAACGGAAGGTGCTGCGTGATATCAGCCTGAAATTACGTCCGGGTTCCGTTTTGGGGGTGATTGGTCCCAATGGGGCGGGCAAATCTACGCTGGTGCGCACTTTGAGCGGCGTCATTGCGCCAAAATCTGGCAGTATCTGCCTGGATGGGCGTGATTTAACCCGCCTGTCAGCGCAGGAGCGCGCCCGTTCAATTGCTGTGGTGCCGCAGGCGCGCAATTTGCCTGCCGGGTTCACGGCCTGGCAGTTGGTGCTGCTAGGGCGCACCCCTTACCTGAACTGGTTTGGGCAGGTTTCTGCGCAAGATGAAGCGATTGTTTACCAGGTGATGGAACGGACCCGCACCCTGGAGCTGGCAGACCGTCCGGTAGGCGAGCTTTCCGGCGGCGAGCACCAGCGCTTGCTGCTGGCACGTGCGCTGGTGCAGTCCACGCCGGTGCTGCTGCTGGATGAGCCAACCACGCACCTGGATTTACGTTACCAGGTCAATTTGTTGGATGAGGTGCGCGAGCTGGTGCGCCATCCGGCGCCGTGGATGGGTGAAAATGGTTCTCAGCCGATCAGTGTGCTGGTGGTGCTGCATGATTTAAACCTGGTGGCACGGTATACGGATGAAGTTGCGCTGCTGGTGGATGGGCAGATCCAGGCTATGGGCAGCCCGGATGAGGTGTTGAGTGAATCGGTACTCAGCCCGGCGTATAAAATCCCGCTGGAAGTCTGGCGTGATACCCCCACCGGTAAACCGGTGATTTTACCGGCCGTATCTTAACAGAATATTCCATTGGCTGCCAGGGTCGTTTCTGGTCGAAAATTCACGGATCAGCCGGGCAATTTTATCCGGCCGCAGCGGTAAGAACGCCTGAAGTAATGATAAAATTTAACCTGACTTTGCTGAGTCAAGGAGTGCTGCATTGCAGGTTAATTTATACGCCACCTTCCGTTTGATTGCCAAAACCAAAACACTGGTGCTGGATTTGCCCGCCGGGACGACCGTGCAGCAAGCAGTGGACGTGATTTTAGCGCAGCTGCCGGAACTGCGCAGCCATTGGCTGAACGAAGACGGCGATATCCATGCGCATGTGCATGGATTTATCAACGGAGCCGAGGTTCCTACGCTTCCGTTAGGCTGGCAAACACCGCTTCAGCCGGATGCGGTTTTAGATTTTTTCCCACCCGTGGCCGGGGGATAGGAGCGCAGCGATGAATGGGGTTGTTACCTTACTGCCGCAGCCGTTTTACCATCAGGTGGAACAAATATGGGATGAATTGGAGGCTGATTTTGGCTTTCGCGGCATACGCGTAACGCCTTATCCGCATTTTTCCTGGCAGATTGGTGAAACGTACGATATGGATTGCCTGGAAGAAAATCTGCACCAGATTGCCAGACGATTAAAACCCATCCAAATTTCCACAGCTGGCCTGGGGGTATTCACCGGAGAAAAGCCGGTGGTGTATATCTCTGTGGTGCGCACAGCAGAATTAACTGCCCTGCACGCAGAAATCTGGTCGGCTTTGGATTGTGCCGGAAAAGATATTAGCCCGTTGTACAGCCCCTCCGCCTGGATGCCGCATATCAGCCTGATCTACAATGATTTAACCCCCGAGAATATCGGGCAAGTCCTGCAGCGGCTGGCCTTTCGCCCGTTCTACTGGCAATTACAGGTGGATAATTTTGCCTATATTCACGAACCGAATGGAACCATTGGCCAAAAGCTGATCGAGATACCCTTTCAAGGGTGAGCAGGAAATCAAAAAGGCGCGGGAGAACATCCTCGCGCCTTATATTTTTTGGACAAGCTGCTTAAGCCTGCGGCTCGACCGCCTTGGTGTGGATGTTGAAACGAGGCGGGTTTTCCAGGTGCTTTTTAACAGCGCACTGCTCGGCGGAACGCACCAGCGCGTCATAGTATTTCTCAGGGAAGGTAGGCGGAACCTGGATCTCCAGCTCAACTTCACCGACCATCCCGCTCATCGGGTTGGTTTTGACCCGTTGAATGATGCGAATATTGTCTGTGGGCAGGCCGCGCTGTTTGCAGAAGCCCAGGACATAAATTCCCGCGCAAGTGCCCATTGAGGACAAAAACACGGCAAAGGGGGTGGGGGCAGAGCCTTCGCCGCCGCCCATTGGGGGTTGGTCCGTTTGAACGGTGTAAGGGCCAAAGTGTGCATCAACGCGCGCGCCGCCGGGGAAGTCAATTACCATTTCCATTGTCAAAAATCCTCCATCATACAGGGTGTTCTGTGAATTTGTTCACTTTCTTAGATGCGCTGCTGCCTGTAAAGTTGCAAGTTCTTGTGGTTGAGTTTTTGGACTTTCTCTCCAGAAAAAGTACCAATACAGATACACCGAGCTGATATATAAGACAACTACAGCAGCGAACACGGGTGTAAATCCATAATTGACTTGCAGCCAACCGCTAATGGTTGGACTGAATGCCCAGCCCATATTACTGGCCATACTGACCAGGCTGGCAACCGTTGCGCGTGCTTTGGGTTCAACGCGTTCCATTACAAAAGTCTGGTACACCGGTCCGCTCATGTTCATCAGGGCGAGGCGGACATAATATGCAAATGCGCTGACTGCGTACCAGGGGGCAAAGCCCAGCAGGAGTAAGAAAGGAATGGAGATTCCCTGGGTGATGACCACCAGCTTGATTTTGCCAAACCGGTCAGCCAGCGGCGGCGCAATAATCAGGCCAATGCCCATTGCCAGCGATCCCCAGGCAAACATGGAACCAATCACCGGGTCCGGCTGGTGATGGACGGTGCGGAAAAAGACGTTCATAAACGGCATAAACAGCCCGGCACCAAAGGAGGTGACTAGCATGGGCAGGATGAGTTTGCCCATCAAACCAAAATTCCCTTTGAAGTAGGAAATGGGGGCAAACATGGAACGTTGAGCGGTTTCCAGCCGGGGGGTGCGTAAAAACAACAGGGGAATCAATCCAAAGACGGCACCGCCTGCAATGGCTGCCAGCGACCAGCCGTAAGCGGTTGAACTGGTGGGACTGGTGCTTTGCAGTGAGGCCATCCAGGTGGGTAAGTAGCCGCCAATCCAGTTGCCAATAAAGGCCGAACCGGTTTGCAAACCGGAACTAAAGGAGAACAAATAGGTGCGCTCTTTCTCGTTGCTGTTTTCCATCAAGAATGGGCCCATGGTCACACCCGCAATGCTTTGCGACAGACCTAACAGCACGTTCATGGCGATGAACATGGCCGCGGAAGGCAGCAGCACCATGCCAACCACTGCCAGGGCGGAAAAGGCAGCCCCGGTTAAGAGCGAGGTCTTGCGGCCTAAAAAGTCGGCCAGGTAGCCCATTGGGAGAGCAGCCAGCAGGGCAGTCAGGCTGGATGTGGTGATCAGCGTGCCCAGCAGCGCCTCGTCGTAGCCGAGGCTTAAAACATAAAAGTTGAACAATAACCGGAAAACTCCCATCGATGCGCCGGTGAGAATGACGCTTAACAAGTAAAGCCGGGCATTCGGATGGAAACATTGGATCCGGTCAGCATAAGTGGCCAGGACGTGTTTGGCGCGTCCCATGAAGCGAGAACTATCCACGAAAAAGCCTCCAGAGGTAATGTAAAGGTTGTATCCACTCCCTTTCCCTCCCCGGGCTGCCAGCGTGAGAAGCCGCCGCAACACCACGGGGAGGGGGCAGAAAATGAGGGTGGAGATAGTTAAGTTAAAGGTCCTTGCGAAAAGATTGTGCTGCTGGCTGTTCACTCTGGTGGATCAGCCAGACGGTTATTCCAGTTCGTCAATATCCGATTCTGGGCGCGTCAGATAGCTCTGCACGCCGTTTAAGTTGGCCTGGAGGGCCTCCAGGCGTAAGGCATACCGTCGTTCCCCATCAGCTTGCAGTGAAATATGAACCAGACCGGCCAGACGAAGCGTATTCAGGTGGTGGATCACGGTGGGAGGGCGCAAGCGCAATAAATTGGATAATTGGGTTGGAGTATGCGGTTCGCGCGCCAGGTAGCGTAATATCCGCAGCCGGGTTGGGTCGGCCAGCGCTTTCAGGCCATTTAATAAGCCGGTAGGGACCTGTTCGCCGGGCACCAGAGTCTGGTCATCCGCCCGGCAGCCAAAGGTGAACAGACTGCAATGCGCATCTGTTGGCATAAAGAACACCAGCGGGCTGCTCCAGTATGAAGGTACCAGGATCACCTGTTCCAGATCGCGCAGTTTGGCAAATTCCAGGCCGTGGCTCAAGGTTTCTACCAAATCTTCTAAAGGCATCTGTCCGGCCAGATTTTGGGCATGAGCCAGTCCATCCAGCAAAGCGGGGTGCAGGCGGCTTTCTTCTTCTTGGAAGAAGACCTCCTGGTAGGTCTGGTATGCTTCCAGGATTTGTTCACCGAATTCCTGCGGATTCCGCCAGGATTGGATTAAGTTTTCCAGCGCTTCCGGCCGCAAGGGGCTTCCCCCTTTGCGTAAGATGCCGGACTTGAGCAGTTCTTTTTCTTTGGGTCGGGCAGTGCCCCGGGCGTGAATTTCATCCAGGGTATGCAGCACATCTGCATGCGTGTCATACTTGATGAAAAGGGTGCGCAGGCGGTTGGCCGGTGAGATGTCTGCCAGGGCAGACAGTAAACTGGCTGTATCTTTGCGCGGTGTTTTTAAGGATTGGACGACATGGAGCGGAACAGGCAAGAAAGATTGGGTCTTTTCCAAAAAGTCGCGCTGGGCAGAGGGCAGGCGCGAACGCACCCCGGCAGCCCACTGCGGGCGCACGCCCATATCAGCCGGGTTATGCAGCACGTACAGGCTGATTAAGAAGTCGTAAGCGGTTCCCCAATCCCAGATTATTTTTGGCATAAAGTCTTTCTGTGTATCCTGTTTGTTAGACAAATGTCTAACGTATTAGATATTAGTCTAATTTGTGATGGATGTCAAGATGGTTCTGCGGATTGCTGCTGCAAAAGGTGCTGTTTTGATGGTCCGGAATGTCATTACAATCTTTTTGGAAGTGTGATAATCTGGATGATGATTGTCCGAAGTTTTAGGATATATGCCACTATAAGCAATTTCGCCATTTTATTAACATAATTTCAATGTTAAGCCAGAATGTTGCTGAATTATCGTTATTTGACGGGTTCTCCGAAGCGCAGCTAAGCAATTTGTTTAAGCTGCTTGAAATGCGCCGCTACGAAAAAGATCAGCTTATCTTTGAACAGGGGCAAAAAGCAGATTATTTGTATATACTATTAAAGGGTGATGTGTCGATCCGTTATAAACCGTATGACGGCCCCCCACTGACGGTGGCGCGCATTACGCCTGGCGGTGTGTTTGGCTGGTCAACCGCAATGGGACGGACGGTGTATACCTCCGCGGCGGTGGCAGTGAGTGAATTAGAAGTTTTACGGATTAGCGGCCAGCGCTTGCAGCATCTTTGCGAAGATTGCCCGGATACGGGCGCGGCATTGTTGGAACGGCTGGCCAGCGGCATTGCGGAACGGCTGCGCAATACCCATTCGGAAATCCTAAACATTCTCAGCCTGGGAATGGACCTGAATCAGGAGTGCTTAAGGAGGATTAATCAACATGAGTGATCAACCTGTGCAGGCAAGCAGCGATGAACAATTACGTGCTTTGATTGAGCAATTGAGCGCCTATATTGAAACCTATCACGGCGGCAGAGTCGATTTTGTCTCCTTTGACGGGAAAATTGTCAAAGTGCGCCTGGGTGGTGCCTGTTTAGGCTGCCCGCTTTCCCCAATGACCCTAAAGGGTTGGGTAGAAGGCACCGTGCGCCAGTTCTTCCCCGAAATCGAGCGCGTAGAAGCGGCTGATTAAGAAAATCTACGGAGGTGTAAATACCACTGGTTTAAATGCCGTGGCACCTTTCTTAAAAAAGCAAAACACCCCTCTCTGTTTATAAAACGGGAGGGGTGTTATTTTTTTTCTGTTGCGCTTATTCCAGGTGGATTTCAATATGTTCGTTATCTTCTTCGTCGGTAATGTCCACAATTTTTCCGCGTTCGCCGGAGCGCAGCGCATGAATGACCTGGCTCATCTCTTCTTCACCCAGATCTGTGGAAAATTTTGCGCCAATGCGCATGCCTGCGTTGAGTACATTTACTGGCAGACGCACATTGACCTTAGGCTTACCGGACGCCAGATCGATCACGCGGATGATCAGCCAGCGCGGGGGCACCTTGGGTTGGAGCCGCGGCGCAGCGGCAGCCTGGCCGGATTTTTCCAGGGCTTCCAGTAAGCGGATCCCCTCTTCAGCAGAGATTTTTCCTTCCTGAACCATGTTCAGGATTAACATGCGTTCTTCTGATGCTGCCACAGGCTGCCTTTCTGAGTGAAATTCTAATCAATTTATTATTGTACCCGGTTTGTTTTGGTTGTAAACCTTTCCAGAAAAAAGTAAAATAGTTGATAATTCTTGTCGAATATCTGTAAATGGTGGGAACTGGCAGATTGTTTTGGTCCGGATCGGGGTTGAATTAAACCGCATTCGGTTCTTTTTTGTGCGTAGGAGTTTGGAATGTCCAATTTGTGGCAGTTGTTCTGGATGTTTATCAAGGTGAATTTGCTCACCACTTCCGGACCAGCCTCGGTAGGCTTATTGTATAAAGAGGCGGTTGGAAAAATCATGTCGGAATCGGATTTTGTCGAGGCGGTTGGTTTTTCCAGCGTCCTGCCGGGCAGTGATGCGCTGCAGTTGGCCATGTTTGTTGGTTATTCGGCAGGCGGTGTTCCGGGTGCTTTTGTGGCTTTGTTAGGCTCCATCCTTCCCCCCACCATCTTGATGTTGATTGTGGCCAGTTTGCTGCGGTTTTTGAGCGGCGAGGCCTGGGTAGGGAAATTTGTCCAGGGGTTGGCTCCGGCGGTGGCGGTTTTAATGGTTTTGGTGGCCTGGCAGGTAATTCGGAGTGACAGCGGCCGTCCGTTGAGCTTGTTTGTGATCCTGGTGGCGGCGGTCAGTCTGGCTGCCTATTTGCTAAAAGCTCCACCGCCGCTGGTCTTATTAGGCGCGGGAATTTTGGGGATCATTTTTCTAAAATGAACGACGACTTTGAACTCATCATTGGACTGCAGTCCGGGCACCCTGGTTATCCGGCTCTGGAATACGGCTTGAATCTGGCTGAACTTTTGCATGTTCCAGCGCGTATTTTATGCGAACAAACCGGTAAACAAGATGCAAAACTGGACAAATTATTGGCCGCGGCTCAGGCGCGTCTATCCGGGGCGGACATACCTTTCCTGGTGGAATGGGTTACCGATCATATTGTGCATGCGATTTTGGACCGCTCGGATTGTCAGCCAAATATTATGGCGGTATTTAGCGATGTGTACCGGCCGGAATGGCGCAGGCATGTGCGTTTTGGACGCTTTCGGCGTTTAATGGCTGGCTGCCGTTCACCACTGCTGCGCGTGCGCAAGGTGGTCTGGCCGCTTTCTCGTATTTTGCTCTGCACGGGTGGTTTGTCATATACAACCACATTAGAGTCCCTGGCGCTGCAGTTTGCCAAAGCGGCCGGAGCAAAATTAACGATTTTCCATGTGGTTGAGCCGGTTACTTTTGAATATCCCACAGCGCATGAGCTTGCCTTGCATTGGGACACATTGCTGAAAACGGATACTCCACAGGCACGAAACCTCAAACGGGCTTTAGCCCAGGCGCAGGCTGCAGGGGTAGAGGCGGAGGTGTTGGTGCGTCACGGCGCGGTGGTAAATGAAATTGCCGCTGAAATTAACAGCGGCAAATATGATTTAATCGCGATGGGCTCGGCGTACAGCTCACACAGCCTGAGTAAATTGTACCGGCCGGATGTGACGGCACTGGTGGCGGCTTCTACCGATTATCCGGTGCTGACCATGCGCAGCGAGCCGGTTGCACAGCTTAATGACGAAGGGTTGGGTCAGAACGCTTCTCCCATTCCTTGACGGCTGCGCGAATGATCGCCTGAATTTCAGGATCGGGGACGTTATCGATGCCGGGATAATGCTGCGCGCCGATCCAAACCACAACACCCAGTGACGGCTCTTGCGAGATGCGAATGCGATGTTCTGCATAGGGGGTAGAAGCCAGCATTTCCTGCAGCACTTCGTCAATTTGCTCAACAATGTTGGTGGTGCGCGGTTTTTCAACAGGCTGGGTATTCAGGCTGATGACCGGTTTTACCGGTTCCACTTTGGGTGTGGTGGAAACCGGCGGCGGTGGTGTGAGGGTTGCCGCGGTGATTGGTTTGGTTTGGAAAGCAGGGGTTGGGGCGGGCGTCTGTACTTCGCTTTTTGCCGCGGGGGTAACGGGCGGCAGGGGCGTTGAGACGAAAAGCCAGTTATCCAGGCTTTCTGAGGTCTGGTCCATTCGTTTGCGCTGCTCAGGTGTCAGCTCGTTGGCTGAGGTAACTATCTTAGAGTCGATCTCGACCAGTAACTTGCCGGTCGTGCGGTCGCGGTACAGGCGGGCAAGCGGATCCAGGCGCGGATCGACGGGGGGAGCAGTGGGCTGTACTTCGGGCTTTTCTTTGGATTTACGCTCGCGCGGCTGTTTTTCGCGGTCACGGTCAACCACAAAAACCGCAACCAGCGCACCCACGATAAACCCCAGGGTGAGGAACAACAAGGCCGGTAAAAGCTGGTCTCCGAGAGTTTGCATAGTGGACCTCGCTTTCAGGAAAAAAATTAGAACGATGAAGGGCGGTAACGCGGTTGGCAGGTTGGGCAGTAATGACTGCTGCGCTGTCCAACCAGGATGCGTGCAATGGTCGTGCCACATACCGGGCAGGGTTTGCCGGTCTGACCGTAGGCGCGGAAGGTGTTTTGAAAGTTTCCCCCACGATATACCCAGTCAATACTGGCGCCGTTATGGCGAATTCCTTCCTCTAAAACACTGCGGATGGCGGCTAACAACTGGCTGGCCTGATCTGGTGTGAGTGAGGCGGAATGGGTGAGCGGGTGCAGCCCGGCAAGGTGCAGGGCTTCATCGGTATAAATATTGCCCAGCCCGGCAATGAAGCTCTGATCCAGCAGAAGCGGCTTGAGCTGGCGGTGCGTGCCGGACAGGCGCTGGTAAAAATCTTCGGGGGTCAGGGCTGGGTCAAATGGTTCTGGTCCCAGCCCGGCCAGGATGGTTTGCGGGTCTTGCACCAGCCAGGCGCGGCCAAATTTACGCGTGTCATTAAAAGCAAGGCGCAGGCCATCTTCAAAAATAAGCGCCAGCCGGTCGTGTTTTGCCAGCGGAATAGGCTGACCTTGTTGATCCCAGTGGGGTTCAACGCGCAAATCACCGGACATGCGCAGGTGGATGATTAGCGTGTCCTGGTCTAACTGGATCAGAATATATTTTGCGCGGCGGTTCAGTGCCTGAACCGTCTGTCCCTGGATGCGCGTTGAAAATTCATCCAGCAGCGGTTCAGCAAGCGTGCGTTCCCAGAGCACCTGGCTGGCCTGGATCCGGCGCTGCAAGAGACTGGGGCCATCTCGCCCCCCATCTCGCAGCGCGCGGACAATGGTTTCTACTTCAGGCAGTTCAGGCAT
>JAJUJY010000010.1 GCA_029265085.1 Chloroflexota bacterium | reverse complement strand
CCGATCATCAGCCATTGGGTCTGGTACCGGGTTGGGGCGCGCGATGAAACGCCTGGCCTGACTGGTTCCTCGCACTGGGTTGAACACATGCAGTTTAAAGGCACAAAGCGATTTACTTCTGGAATTTTAGACAAAGCCATCTCCAGAGACGGGGGAGTCTGGAATGCATTCACCTATCTGGATTGGACAACCTATTACGAGACAATGCCCTCCAATAAAATAGATCTTTCACTGGAGCTGGAGGCGGACCGGATGCGTAATAGTGTTTTTGATCCAGAAGAAGTGGAAGCCGAACGAACAGTGATCATCTCGGAGCTCGAGGGGAATGAAAACGAGCCGACTTACCGTCTTGGTGAAGCTGTGCAAACCACCATGTTTGACCAGCACCCTTACCGGAATGAGGTCATTGGCAGCCTGGAAGATTTAAATCGAATGTCACGAGATGATCTTTACCAGCACTACCAGACCTACTACCAACCCAACAACGCACTGGTTGCCATTGCCGGCGATTTTGACACCCAGGAGATGATCAACCAACTTACCCGGTTGTATCAACACGTTCCCGCCGGCCGCATACCATCCAAATCCATTCCAGTAGAACCTCCCCTGGGATCTGAGCGCCGTGTAGAAGTCAAAGGTCCTGGCAGCACCGCTTATATGCAGATCGCTTATCGCGCACCGGCTGCCAGCGAGCCTGACTTTTTCAGTTTTACGATTTTAGACAGCCTGCTTTGCGGACCAACCAGTCTAAATATGTTTGGCGGCGGGGGAATTTCAAACAAGACCAGCCGCCTTTACCGTGCTGTAGTAGATAAAGAGCTTGCAGTTTCACTGCGCGGCGGTCTGCACGCCACCATTGATACATTTGTCTATGATATTTTTGTCACGTTACGACCCGATCATACCGCACAAGAAATCCTTGATCGGATTGACCAGGAAATCTCGCGCTTACAAAACGAACTGGTGCGAGAAGATGAAATCCATCGCGCGCTAAAACAAGCCCGCGCCTTATTTGCCTATGGCAGTGAAAATATCACCAATCAGGCTTTCTGGTTGGGTTTTGCCGAAATGTTTGACACATACGAATGGTTCTCAAAATACGTTGAAAAATTAGAAACAGTCACCCCGCAGGATATTTTGCGAGTTGCACAAACCTACCTGGTTCCGTCACGCCGCGTAATTGGTCAATATATCCCTACCGGAAGCGAGGATAACGACGAATGAACAATTTGAAAACCATTGATTGGCATGCATTACCCGGAGCAGATGATATCTTTCGCTACGAACTACCAAACGGGATTGTGATTCTGATTCGCAGTAATTTTAACAGCCCTTCTGTAGTTGTTAACGGCTATCTTCCTTGCGGCAGCATCTTTGATCCAGGCGAAAAACTTGGCCTGGCCTATTTCACATCCATTGCATTAATGCGCGGAACAGCGAAACGCACTTTTCAAGAAATTTATGATGCGATGGAAACTGCTGGAGCCAGCCTGGGATTTGGCGCAAGCGTCCACAATATCAGCTTTGGTGGTAGATCATTGGCTGAGGATTTACCTTTATTACTAGACCTGGCATCCGAAAGTTTATGCAATCCAGTATTTCCTGTTGATCATGTCGAACGATTGCGCACACAACTCCTCACCAGCCTGGCTATACGTGCCCAGGATACTGCCGATATGGCCTCGCTCACCTTTGATGAAATCTTATTCCGAGGGCACCCTTATTCGAAACCAGAGGATGGTTATCCTGATACCTTACAAAATATCACTCGCCAGGATTTAATCCAATTCCACCAGAAACATTACGGACCGCGCGGCATGGTAATTGTTGTTGTTGGAGCCATCAAACCGGATGAAGTAATCGAGCAAATCAATCACGTGCTGGGTGATTGGAACAACCCCCAGCAGCCAGACATCCCAGAAATGAATCATGTCGTTCCGCCCAACCAAAAATACCGCCAGCATATCGTGTTGGCTGGCAAAACCCAGGCTGACCTCGTTATGGGCACACTCGGTCCTTGCCGTAAAGATGCTGATTTTATGGCGGCTTCTTTGGGGAATAATATCTTAGGTCAATTTGGCATGATGGGGCGTATTGGGGACGCCGTTCGAGAAAAATCCGGACTGGCGTATTATGCCTCCACCAGTTTGAACGCCTGGATATCCTCGGGCTCATGGGAAGTCAATGCCGGGGTCAATCCGGCAAATTTAGAACGGGCTATCGAGATCATCAATACTGAAATTCGCCGTTTTATTACCGAGTCGGTAACAGCCGAGGAATTATCTGACAGCCAATCGAACTATATTGGCAGGATCCCGCTCTCTTTCGAATCGAATGCGGGCGTGGCAAGCGGTATGCTAAATATTGAGCGCTTCAACCTTGGATTAGACTACTTCCGCAGCTATCCAGCCCTGGTTGCAAAAATCACACGGGAAGAGGTGTTAGAAACCGCCCGGAAATATCTCAATCCGGATCAGTTTATTGTGATCAGCGCCGGCCCAGAACTACCTGAAAATAAACCAAATTCCTAAAATGATTCTGCGCACCGGTATCGATTTACTTGAAATTACCCGCCTTGCGGCAGTCAAACCCTCGATCCGCCAGCGTTTTTTGCAGCGCGTTTACACAGAACAAGAGCTGGAAGAAGCAAACAATTCCTTTCAAGCGCTGGCTGGTAAATTTGCTGCCAAAGAAGCCGTAGCCAAAGCCCTGGGAACCGGCATTGGCCCCGTACGGTGGCAAGAAATTGAAATTTTGCACGGCAATTTCGGAGAACCAGTACTGCTTTTACATGGAAATGCAGTTAAAATAGCAGCAGAGATCGGAATCACGCAATGGTCTATCAGTATCAGCCACTCACAAACCCATGCTGTAGCGATAGCCGTGGCGATTGGCAACCAGTAACTTTTTCCCAGCAAGGGCCGGGTTGAAAGCAGTTATCCAGACCAATGAAAATTCTCTCTGTTAGCGATGTTGAACTTGGCTTTATCTACAATACACAAATAAGCCAACGCTTCAAAGATATTGATCTGGTCATCAGCTGCGGTGATCTGCCGTATTACTATTTGGAATTTATTGTTAGCATGCTGGATATTCCCCTCTATTATGTTCGGGGGAATCATGCTCATAAAGTGGAAAACACCAGCGCAGGTGAACGTCATTCCCCCTGGGGGGCAATTGACCTGCACCAAAAAACCTTAAGAGATGAAAGCGGTCTGCTCCTGGCAGGAATTGAAGGCTGTCTGCAATACAATTATGGACCGCACCAATACACCCAGGGCCAGATGTGGATGATGGCATTTTTGATGTCGCCAGGGTTAATGGCTAACAAAATTCGATACGGCCGCTATCTAGACATCCTGGTTACCCATGCCTCTCCCTGGAAAATCCATGACATGGATGATCGACCTCACCAGGGCATAAAAGCCTTTAACTGGTTGATTAATGTATTTAAACCTACCTATCATCTGCATGGACATATCCATGTATACCGGAACGATATTCCAACGGTAACCAAAGTGGAAGACACCACTGTGATGAATAGCTACGGCTACCGGGAATTCGAATTTACCCCACCGGATATTTCACCTGAATACCTCCGCAAGCGGTCACGCCGCAGGTCGGGAAGGAGGTTATTAATGAATACGAATCATGGTTTTACTAATCAAACTCCATATTCAAAAATCGCTCGTGAAGATTTTGAATGGGCGCTGCGAAAAGGATTCTTACGGGCACTGATTAGCTGGATGACTCATTCCACCAACCAACTGCTGCCTTTTGACGAGGTTCGAAAACATCTCCCCATTACCGGACAACATTCCCTGGGAGTGCGCCAGATCCCCATCGATAAGATTGTTGGCAGTGTCGGCCGCTATCATGATTTTGATCGCGCCTTTTTACCCCGCCACCCACATATCCGATCCCGTTGGGAATCGATTGATACAGCCCATTTAAAAGATATAACCCTCCCCCCCATCGAAGTTTATAAGATTGGTGAGGTGTTTTTTGTCAGTGACGGCAACCACCGCGTGTCGGTTGCCAGAGAAAAAGGTCAAATAGATATTGACGCGGAAGTCATTGAAATCGCTACCCCAATTCCAATAACAGAAGAGGATGATTTAGAGGATATTATCCTGGCCTTTGACCAGAATGCGTTCTTCAATCAAACCAAATTAGGGGAACTCCGGCCGAAGAGTAATATCGAGCTGACCATTCCCGGAATGTATGAACGGTTATTGGAACATATCAATGTCCACCGCTGGTTCATGGGTGAAAAAAGGGAACAAGAAATTCCTTACGAAGAAGCAGTAATCAATTGGTATGATGCGGTTTACCTTCCATTAGTCAAAATTATTAGAGATCAACGGATATTAAAAGATTTTCCAGGACGCACGGAAAGCGATTTATACCTTTGGATTATAGAACACGCCTGGTATTTGCGAGAAGAATTCCAGCAAGAGGTGTCATTAGAAGAAGCTGCTTCCCATTTTGCCGAATCCTACACGTTGAATCCAGTGAAACGACTATGGATTATGCTGAGAAATCTTAGCACTTCCTTGACAGAAGGCATTGGAGAAACTCCTGAAGGTGAAACAGCAGAAGAAGCCTTAAATACACCGCCGGTAAGTATTGAACCCTCGCTGGATGAGGATCCAAGCAAAGATCACTGATGCGATGTTTCTAGTTTCCCAATCCATAAATGATTAGGCAACACAGAACGATTTGGGCGTATTTCAATGCCATTTCCTCGGATAAGGCCGTTTGCGAGCATGCTTGGGTGGACATAACATAAATCAGGGCGCAAACCGTATTTCTTTTGATAATATTCTGCCGCTCTGGATACTTTTGTTGGTAAATCTACTTTTGGATCATTATCAAACCACAACATTCCGATTTTCATAGTTCACCTCTGCTGAAAATTTAAGATATCGCTGGCAAAGAAAATTCAATCCACTGCTGTGCAATCCGCACTTTATAATCAACTCCCGGTGACAGTTTTTGAAATGATGCCGCAGAATCACCAGAAATTCTTAACCCTATGGATGGATCAATTATTCTTCCAAGTATACGCGTGCGAAATTGATTTATTAATTTCATCGATTCTTTTATCCGGTCTGAACAGATGGTGACAAAAGGCCAGATTTTTGAATGAGGTCCTTCTTTTAAGAGCCAATCAAAATTCAGACGCACGTCTGGATCCATGCCAGAGATGTAATCTAAACCATCAACGATCAATACGATGGGTACAGGATAAAATCCTCCGTGGCGTCGAGACTCTGTCCAATCTGCAGCCCTTAGAATCCATTGTCCAGCGTCTCGTTTATAGATTTCGGTGACATCAAGGATGAAATTTCCTTCCGGATACCCCGAATAGTCCCAGGCTTTGATATTTGCCGTTAGGACAACAAATTTCACCTCGTCCGGTGTATGCCTGGCAATCAGAGAGAAGAACAACATTTTCGCCAGATTAATTGGCTGTGCGTCAAGGTCGCCTGCTGCTAATATTGAACCAGGTTTCGGATCTGCCAGATCAAACAACACTGGATATCCATCTTTACTGATCCCTAACATAGCTGTTTCATTAGGCAGATGTTGAATATGGCTTAACAGGTTTATCACATCTGAGGATTCTCTACCGGCGGCTTGTTGTGCAACCCTTTCAAAGAGTTCAACAGGTTGGTTAAATGGATCGAAAGGATTTGCCAGCCCCGGACGGTCAATTAATGCTAGTTGATTCATAATTTCACTTTAGATATTATGTTCTATTATTGAGATTTTTTTTAATAACCTCGATGAAATTGCAGCGTACCTCTATTATAGAATATATATTCTACCCCTGTCAATAGGCAATTTGAAAATAATTTCTATGATCTTCACTGGATAACCCCATAGGACAAGGCTAAATGATGGATTTTTTTTTACTTTTGAGGTATCCTTAATTTTGTTTAATAACCTGAAGTTGGGGAGGAGTTTTATTTCTGAACCAATCAACCGGGTTCAATTCTAGGAGGGCACCATGATTAAAGAGACAATCAAAGATGCTGAAAACCGCATGAAAGGCGCTATTGAAAGCCTTGAAGATGATCTTTCCGGAATTCGAACCGGGCGCGCCTCACCTGCTTTAGTTGAAAAGCTTCCTGTTGATTATTACGGAGCACCCACCCCATTGATGCAGCTTGCCTCAATCAGCTCCCCGGAACCCAGGGTTTTACTGATTAAACCCTTCGATCCTTCCACCATGAAAACAATTGAAAAAGCAATTATTGCTTCCAACCTGGGCTTAACCCCAAACAATGACGGAAAAACAATCCGCCTGAATCTCCCCCCATTAACCGAAGAACGCCGCCGTGATTTGGTAAAAATGGTTAATGCGCGGATTGAAGAAGCCAAAATTGCCTGCCGGAATATTCGCCGGGATATCATCAAAGATCTCAAGGACTTTGAAAAAGAAAAGATGATCTCTGAAGATGATTTGAAACGAGCCGAAGAAGAACTGCAAAAAGCCACGGATAAATATATTGCAGAAATCGAAGTGGTCGGACAGCGCAAAGAAAAAGAAATTATGGAGTTTTAATCCAATTTATGGCGTCTGAAGCAGATCAAACCGGCTCGAACCAGATTACTAAAGTTCCTACCCATGTAGCAATCATCATGGATGGAAACGGACGTTGGGCTGCAGCACGCGGTCTCCCTCGTTTAGCCGGGCATCGCGCCGGTACGGAGAATTTACGCCGAATTATACGGGCAGCGGTTGAGTTCAAAGTTAAGTACATGACGATTTATGCCTTTTCCACTGAAAATTGGGGACGCCCCGAAGAAGAAGTGGAAGGCTTGCAGCACATCCTGGAAGAAGTGATCGACAAAGAATTAACCGAACTTCACCAGGAGGGTGTATGCCTGCATCACATTGGAAGGCTTGAACGGCTCAACCCTCGGCTGCAAGAAAAAGTTCGGAATGCCATGGAATTAACCCGGAAAAATGACCGCCTGACTTTATGCATTGCCTGGAATTATGGCGGGCGGGATGAAATTATCTGTGCCATCCGGAATATTATTGAAGACGGTATCAAACCGGAAACAATTGACGATAAACTGGTCAGTCAGTATCTTTTTACTGCCGGTATTCCTGATCCTGATCTGATTGTTCGTACATCAGGAGAAATGCGCATCAGTAATTTCTTGATCTGGCAAGCCGCTTACTCTGAATGGTACGTAACACCTACTTTTTGGCCGGATTTCAACCGGGAAGAATTTCAAAAAGCACTGATCGATTTTGGCAAACGAGACCGGCGTTATGGCCGCCTTTCAGGAAGCTGCGGTGTAGGGTAACCCATACATGCTGACCAAGCGCCTCATCGTCGTTATCATCATTATCCCGATCGGCGTTGGATTTATAGCCGCGGGCGGCTGGTATTTTACCGGCCTGATTATGGCCCTCTTAGGGCTTGCTTCCTGGGAATTTTGGAGAATGTATCAGGCGGGTGGTTTATCACCCGCCATTGGCATTATGCTGCCCAGTGTGCTTGCTCTCGCAGGTGCCCGCCATATCTGGCAATTTGAATATAGTGATCTGATCCTGGCGGCTGCAATCATCACCGCGATGGTGCTTCACACCTTACGGTTTTCCGAGGGAACTCGCTCGCAAGCCATTGATTTTACAATCACGTTGGGCGGCATCCTGTATGTTGGCTGGTTAGGCAGCTATCTGATTTCAATCCGTGATTTACCAGGCGGCCAATGGTGGTTATTGCTAACCATTCCAGCGATTGGTTTTGGAGATGCAGGGGCTTATTTTATTGGCAGCCGGATTGGCAAACACAAGATGGCACCGCATGTCAGTCCAAATAAAAGCTGGGAAGGATATATTGCCGGGGTCATTTTCACAATCCTTGGCGGCTACCTTTTCGCCTCACTCTGGCAGGTTCGTTACCCGGCCATCACACCACTGCACGGAATAATTATCGGCAGCATATTAGGTATCCTGGCGCCTTTGGGTGACCTGGGAGAAAGTATGCTTAAGAGGCAATTTGGCATCAAGGATACAGGGAGAATTTTTCCCGGGCATGGAGGAGTTTTGGACCGCTTAGACTCCTGGTTGTTCGGAGCCGTGATCGGATATTACCTGATCACATTCCTTTGGTAAGTGCAGCAGGGCAAATAGGCCCTGCTGTATTTTTTTACGCCGATACTTAAGGAGGAGCAGAATGATCGACACAAGGCCAACTCGCAACCTGGCGTTGGAATTGGTGCGTGTGACCGAGGCAGCCGCGCTGGCCGCCGGCCGTTACGTAGGCAGGGGGAATAAAAACGCCGCCGACAAAGCCGCCGTGGACGCTATGCGGCTGATGTTAAACACGATTCAAATGGATGGTGTGATCGTGATTGGCGAAGGCGAGAAAGATGAAGCGCCAATGCTGTATAACGGCGAACGGCTGGGTACAGGCGAACCCCCACAGGTAGATATTGCTGTAGATCCCATTGATGGAACCCGGCCAACTGCACATGGTTTACCAAATGCAATTGCCACGGTTGCAATTGCGCCTCGCGGGACGATGTTCGACCCTGGTCCTGTGTTGTATATGAATAAAATTGCCGTTGGCCCAGAAGCCAAAGAGGTCATCGATATTGAAGCCCCGATCAAAGACAATTTAAAAAAAATTGCCAAAGCCAAAGGGGAAGATGTGGATGACTTGATGGTAGTTATTCTCGACCGGCCCCGCCACCACGATTTGATTGCCGAAGTCCGCGCTGTTGGGGCCCGCATCATGTTAATCCCCGATGGTGACGTTGCAGGTGCATTAATGACCTCATTGCCTTTCACCCGCGTTGATGTGTTATTGGGGATTGGCGGCACACCGGAAGGTGTTTTGGCAGCCGCAGCCTTGCGCTGCACGGGTGGGACCATCCAGGGGAAATTATATGCCCGTACTGCGGAAGAACGATCGAAAGCGGAAGCCTTAGGCTATGATTTCAACAAAATTTTAACGATGGATGACCTGATATCTTCCGATGATGTATTTTTTGCCGCAACCGGTGTTACCAACGGAGAGCTGCTTAAAGGCGTAGATTACTTTGCCGATGGTGCAGTTACCGAAAGCGTGGTCATGCGCGGGTTGACCGGTACCAGCCGGCGGATCTCTGCAACCCACCGTTTGACCAAACTCTCACAAATCAGCTCCATTCCGTATTAATATCTCACATAGAATTTTTCAAGATGCAACAAAAATCCCCCGGAGGCTTTATTTGCCTCCAGGGGATTTTCTAATTTATTGTTTCAATTATTTAATCCCGTAGGATAAGCTTGCATCGGCAGTGATCACCAGTTGTCCGGCAGCGATCGGTACATCTGCGCTCATCATTGCAGCGCCGCCTTTGCCTTCAAACACGGGCACAGGGCCGCCCGAAGAGTAAACACCCACAGTAATCAAATCGCCTAACTCAACACCGGTTAATTTGGCCAGTTCGGCAGCTTTGGCTTTGGCATCTTCCACTGCAAGTTGGCGAGCCTGGGCTTCAGCAGCAGTCCGGTCGGCCACATCGAAGGAAATGCCATTAATGTTGTTCGCGCCTGCCCGCACAATTGCATCCAACAGAGAACCAAAATTCTGCAGATCGCGAAGGGTCACAAAGACAGTGTTTTCGACCACATACAAATTGCGGATCACCTGTCCATCCGGACCGTATTCAGGAGAAGGATACACATTGAATGCCGTAGTCTGGATATCTTCAGCAGCCACACCGCGTTCGGTAAGCGTATCAGCAATCTTCTTGGCCTGGGCATTATTTTCATTCAATGCGGTTGCTACATCTTCAGCCTGGCTGCGAACACCCAAATACACATAAGCCACATCCGGAACCAGATAAACTTTTCCCGTACCATTAACGTTAATCTGGCGAACCACTGGATTTTGAGCAGCGGGTGCAGTTCCGCTGCAAGCTGCAAGTAAGCCAACCAAAACAAGGCTCACAAAAATCATATACCACTTCTTATTCATTGCTTCCTCCTAGGTTGCATTTATTTGTTTTATTAAACCATATGACGATGGTTTTCCCAAAAAGTTCCCAAAAAATAAACAAAAATAAAAAGATCTTTCCTGAACTTTGTAAACAGGCAAGATTCAACTCTCTTTCAAGGCTTGAATGGATAAAAAGGGGCTGGCATAGAATTGCCAGCCCATCAACACAAAAGAAAAAAGGTTGTTTTACCGCTTATGGCAAATAGCGAATACTGACTCGACCGAATGGCTGGTTGATCGTGATCCTCATTAATGGGCCATCCGTTGATTGTGAGCTGATCACGTTACCTGATCGTTCAAATCCATCTGGATAGGTAAGCGCAGTAAACGCTGTATCGGCGTTCACTTGAACGTGAGCATCTTTTGGCACATACACCACCACACTTCCGAACGGAAGGTCAATTTGACCATTCAAAGCGACATCATCCGGCAAAGTAACCGTAACCAAACCAAATGCAACTTCAAGATCAAATCGCTCTACATTCAAACCGGTGAAATCAATCGTTTGCCGGCCAAAAGCAGAATTTGCCTGAATATTGAGAGGAACATCATCATTTACTTTCAAATCCCAGGTCGGGCGGTTTAAATTACTGCCAAAGGGAACAATCACTTCCCCTTCGGCCCGTAAATTAAACGTACCGATTGTATTTGCAACGTTATAGCGCTGTTCCAGTTCCAAAGGCTTAATTAACATTGCAGTACCTTCAATCAACTGCCCATCTGCTGCGCCTGAGGAAAGTTTCAGATCACCAAATGGATTCTCAATGACCAGGTTAGCCTTTTTTGCATTCCCTAAAGATTGGGAAACCGGTTCTGCGGCACCGCTAATTACAGACACATTTGAGAAGGAATACCAGACAATCCCGCCCACAAGCAGCAAAGCGACCAGGATACCAGCAATATTCACCAGCGGCGATCTCCCTCGGAAAACCAGGTCCAGGCCAGCGGCGATCAACAATACCGGCCACAAGCGCAGGAGCAAATCAAAGGCATCCCAAGGCAAATAATCGAAGTTTGCCAACAAGAAAACTGTCCCCAGGCAGATGGAAAACACACCCCACACCCACCCTCGGCCCTGGAATAATGAGTCTACCCCACCAACCAGGAACAACAACGGCCACAATTTCACCAACAGGTCCCATGCATCTCCTTGAACAATCCGGAAATTGTTCAAGAGAAACAGCACACCCACAGCGATAAAAATTAACGGCCAGAAAATACTACGCCGATATGGTTTTTCCATAGCAACAGCCCCTCCTTCGAGCTCAATCTATCCTTAATTGCGCGAAGCCAAAGCACGCCAAACCATCACGCCCCCGCCCGCAATCAAGATCACCGGCCAGACATATCCAGCCCAATCAACACTGGCAAACATAACGATACCTGTTACCACCAACAGCGCCACAGCCGGGTAGATTGGCCAGGTCATTTTCTGCCCTTCAACCCGAATTAGGGTTAACAGGCCAAATGTTGCAGCCAGGCCGAGCAAGAAAATCCAGGCGGGTTCGTCCATGAAGTTTTCCAGGATGATCAGCAAAGTGATCGAAATCATCGTTCCAGCCGGGATCAACGCCCACCAGAATTTACGATTCAAGAAATACACGGTGAGAAATGCTAATGCAATGCCGCCGACCACAAATGCGCCGCCGATCATATTAGCCAGACGCGGACTCAACTCATCCAGCAAAATGACTCCCCCAATCCCTAACAAAGTAAAGCCAGGGATTACACCCCACCAGGCCTTTCGGTCCATAGCGGTTACACCCAAGAAGGTCAGACCAGCCACACCGAAAATAATGCCCCAAATGAATCCTGCCATATTGATGGAAAACACATTCCCGAACAATGCCAGCGCACCGGCAACAACCAGCGCACCACCAACCAAGAAACGCCAACGTGTTTGATTCATGAGATTACTCCTTGCAATAAAAGAATTATGAAGAAATTTCCAACGAACTGATGCCTGTCTCGGCTTTAATCATCACCCGATTTGAAGCGGTGTCAAAACCAGGTGTCTCATAATACGTTCCGTTATAGGGGAAGCGTGTTGAGTCAATATTTATTCCTGCCAGCCCACTTTCGACCTTGATGCGTGCAGCCACACCTTCTGGCACATGCAATATTACCGAAGCGGCGCCGGAAGAAATCTTTACATCCGTCAGCCCTGCATTCGCCGGTAATGTCATCTCTGTTGAACTGGCTCCGGTCTCAAGAACAATACTGTGTGCTTTTACATCACGCAAATTCAGCACACTTTCTCCTGCACCCGTATGGAAGCGCAGCTTAAATGGGATGTTTGAATTGAGATGCATATCCCATTGAAATCCTTCAGAACTGATCCCAACTGGGAAAATGAATACTGGCCCTGCATCCGCATTTAACTTCACTGAAGCTTTTTCATTCTGACGATAGATGTACTTGGCCACATCGCCCACAAAATTTCCATCGAATAGATTCGCGGGAGCAGCACCCCCAGAAACAAGCAATCTGCCAGCGCCATGATTAATTTCAAGTTCAGCTTCTGTGGTGTTTTCCAGAGCTACTGCAATCGCCTGGGTTTCAACCTTCCCGCGGAATAACCTGGGGGCTACCAGGAACCACAATCCCAAAACGATCAAAGCAAAGGGCCAAAACACCTGCCAAAAATTGACCGGCAAAAAGCCAAGATTCGAGAGCAGGAAAATCACCCCCAGAATGATAACCACGAATCCCCAAAACAATCGACTTGATTTCATAACCTATCCTCCCAAAAAACAAAATAATAATGATCGAATTGACTTGCAAAGCAAACGCCTGGTCTCGAACAATAAATTTCAATAAAGCCATGAATTTTGAGAATTGAAAAAAATCACTCGCACAATATCAGTGTACTGTCAGCCGGACTTATTCCGAATAGCGAACTATACAATACCTGTTCCACCTTTCGACCAAATTTTACCTACCCGTTTGAACAGGTATCCCCGCCAGAACACCGTTTTCATCGTATTCAGCGGCGATGGCGAACCGGGCAGACAACGCGATCATAAAAGAACAGCCCCAGGCCCACCGAGCCGGCAACACAGGCCAAGATCAACGGCCACCCTATACTGCTGCCGCCAATCAGCGAGAATATCATCACTGCGCCAATTCCAGCCAACACACCTGCCAGAATTGCCAAAAACAGCACTTCGAGTTTTACGGCTAGAATGAACAGCATGGCACTCCCGCCCATCAGGGTCGTAGAAAAACCCTGCCCTAACGGTAAAGGAGTCATCGAAGCCGTCATAAATAGGCTGACATAACACCAGGCGCCGATCAATACGGTTAAACCCGCTAGCAGGATCCAGGTTTGACGGATACGTCTCATCCCGCATACTCCTTCAGAATGGTCTGGATTAACCTGCAGCCCCCGGCATTCTCATTTATTTTTAATGTTCCAATATCATTATACGGCATCCTCATATCTATATTACGTAAAAGATTTTATTTGGTTGCACATTCTCTTGACAAGGTAAAATTTCGACATATAATATCCAATTAAGAACATAAACATGTTGAAACAGGGATTAATGATGAAATTAAATTGCATGTGTCTGCGGCGGGGTTGGTTGTAACCACTGCCTCGCTCAGATCAAAAGAATGAATTGAGTAGCCAGCAGGCTTAGGCAGTGGACAGCAGCCCCGCAAATATCGAAGGGAGCGGCAGTGTTGTTCACTGTTTTTGTGCCTGCTGGTTTTATTTTTAACCATATTCAGGAGTTATCAATGAAAATCGCAAACAACGTCACAGAATTGATTGGAAATACACCGCTGGTTCGCTTAAACCGGCTTACAGAAGGCAGTGTGGCCGAGGTCGCCGCCAAACTTGAATTCTTCAATCCAGCTCACAGCGTCAAAGACCGGATTGGCGCAGCAATGATTGATGCAGCCGAAAAAGCCGGCAAGATCAACGCGGATACGATCATTTTGGAGCCTACCAGCGGCAATACCGGAATTGCCCTGGCTTTTGTTGCCGCCGCTCGCGGATACCGCTGCACCCTGGTAATGCCGGAAACGATGAGCAAAGAAAGGCGCATGTTATTACGTGCTTACGGCGCGGAACTGATCCTGACCCCCGGCAGCGAAGGTATGGCTGGGGCAATCCGCAAAGCAGAAGAATTAGCTGCTTCCGATCCGCGTTACTTTATTCCACAACAATTTAAGAACCCGGCCAATCCGGAAATTCACCGCAAAACCACTGCGGAAGAAATCTGGCGTGACACCGATGGGAAGGTGGATTTTGTGGTCGCAGGCATTGGTACGGGTGGAACGATCACAGGCGTCAGTGAGGTTCTAAAAGCACGCAAACCTTCCTTCAAAGCCATTGCAGTAGAACCAGATGCCTCACCGGTTTTATCGGGTGGGCCGAAAGGTCCTCATCCGATCCAGGGAATTGGGGCTGGCTTTATCCCAGATGTATTAAACACCCAAATCTACGACGAGATCGTACGGGTGAAAGCGGAAGATGCCTTCCGCACAGCCCGGGAAATGGCAAAACAAGAAGGATTATTGGTGGGAATATCTTCCGGTGCAGCCACCTGGGCAGCGCTGGAAATTTCTCGCCGGCCTGAAAATGCCGGGAAATTAATTGTAGTTATTATCCCATCCTTTGGAGAACGCTACCTCAGCACAGCCCTTTACGCGGACCTGGCTGAATAAGTGAGTTACCCAAAAATTGGATGAAGAAAGCAGGTGCAACATGTTAAAGGTATTTCGAGCCATGCAAGCAGATATTCAATCGGCCTTTGAGCGAGACCCTGCCGCTCGCAGCCCGCTAGAAATTTTCCTTGCCTATCCGGGTATTCATGCGATGTGGGGACATCGTCTGGCACACTGGCTGTGGCGCCACAATTTTAAATTACTTGCCCGCTGGACATCGCATATCAATCGCTTTATTACCGGTATAGAAATTCATCCTGGAGCAACTATTGGTCAAAAATTTTTTATCGACCACGGTATGGGTGTCGTGATTGGTGAGACGGCCGAAATTGGCAACAATGTAACCCTTTATCACGGGGTCACCCTGGGTGGTGTGAGCCTGGAAAAAGGAAAACGTCACCCAACCATTGAGGATGATGTGGTGATTGGCTCCGGGGCCAAAGTACTGGGTAATATTACGATTGGACGCGGCAGCCGAATTGGCGCAAATGCGGTTGTGGTAAAGTCTGTGCCGCCTAACTCAGTTGTTGTGGGTGTGCCAGGACAGGTGGTCATGCGCAGCAAACCGCGCACCTCCACAACCCCGGATCTGGAACACGGCAAGCTGCCCGATGCCATTGGCGAGTCGATTGCCTCGGTTTTAGCGCGGATTGAAGCGCTGGAAGCCCAATTGCCCGCCCACACGCATGCCTACGCTACCCCTGGAGGAACAAACGGTAACGGGAATGGAAATGGTCACGGAAGAAAAACCGTGATTGAAAATCCGCTTTTGGTCCACCCGCCATCCCACGGGGTATGGCATGGTGAAGATTTTTCGATCTAAAAAAGAAAGGGCAGCCATCAAACGGCTGCCCTTATGATTTAAGATTTCTTACGTATTCCGCCAATCAAAACCATCAACAGACCAATCCCGCTAATTGCGATAAAACCAATCCCTAAAGCGCGCTTATTGAGCCATTCCGGTAGTTCAACATCCGGGAGGAGCGGCCTGGGCGTGCTGGTTGGGGTAGGTGTAATTGTATAGGTCGCCGTGGGGGTCTTGGGAGTTGCCGTTGGAGTCGGAGTCCGCGTGGGCGGCATGGGAGTGAGTGTAACAGTAGGAGACAAAGTTGGCGTAAAAGAACCTTGAATCACAATCTTTTGATCAGGATATACAATCGGTGTGGCTGCCAGATTATTCATCTTGATCAAATCGGCAATTTTCACCCCATAAGAAATGGCGATATTCCACAAAGACTGTCCTGGCTGCACCACATGGACGATGGAACCGTCACCGCTTGGGGTGGATGTTTGTACTGGCTTGATAATCGCGATCGTTGAAACTGGCTGCGGATTGCCGCCAGGGTTCGTCCCAGGCGCAGAAGGAGTATAAGCGGAAGCCCCTGTGTAATAGGCGGCATGAACCACGTAATATGTTTTCCCGTCCACTGTGGTCACTCCTGCCCCGATATGCACATAATTGGGGTTGGTCATTGGCAGCATATGCAATTCATCTGCCCAGGATTGGTAAACCACCTGCTCGGCCGTCCAACCATAGGCACAGGCAATATTTTCCGTTGCCCAAACGGTGGCACCACCGCCATATCCGGATGCGGCTGCCCGTCCGCTCACATTGCCGATGTGGGAACAACTGCCAGTACTGGCCATAATTTCAGCCGTATATTGGGCTGTGCCCATCAAGATCGGATCCACCTCCAGAGCAGGTAAGCCATTGGCAGTTCGCAGTCCATTGACCAGGCTGATCAAATCATAGGGTGTACCCACATCCGCTTTAACCGGTTGAGCCGAGAGCATCACAGCCAGGCCAACCAGAATTGAAATAGCAAGTGTAAAAATTGTAGTTAAATATTTCCGGCGCATTGGATCATTATAATCCATGCGCCGGGTAATTTTGTCAAGAGGAAAAGACCTCAGGACAAGGTCCGCTCACCTGGGCCGCGCCCAAGGGTTTCCGCAATTACCAGAAAATCATTTGCAGAGATCATACCAATGACATTGCCGTTCACATCGACTACCGGGAGATGATGAACACGCTTATCTTTCATGATGGATGCGCATTCCTTAATCGTCATTTCGCCGGACACCGTAAACAAAGGCGAACTCATGATTTCCTTCACTTTAACTGTAGAAGGGTCCTGCCCTTGCGCTACGATCTTATCGCAAATATCAATCGAGGTCACAATCCCATAATTAGGACTATCGGCCGTTTTGCGCACGATCAAGCTGTTGATATACCTGCGCCGCATTAAGCTCAAGGCATCCGTAACGGTTGTCTCTGGATCGGTAAAAACTACCAGGTCGTTCATCCAGTCACGCACAGTATTTTGCATATTTTTTCTCCTTAGCAGAGTTCTGGATAAAGCTTGGCTCTCAATTGGCCGCAATGGCCAGGCAAATGATTTGGCTTCGTTATTCAGTATAGCATAAAGGAATTGAAAGGCAAGTTTGTGCGGGTTCGATTTATCAACCGGTGAAAATCATTTCACCAACCAGATATGCCCCCGGTACTTAGCCCAACGTTGGCCAATTCCAATCTCGGATGGCAGGTAATGCATGATGAGCTGTTAAATCCAATTGAATTGGCGCAATCGAGACGTATCCAGCCGCCAAAGCACCAATATCGGTGCCTTCTTCCGGCACACCGGTCGGCGCATCACCGCCAATCCAATAATAAGGCTTACCTCGCGGGTCTTCACGGCGGACCAGTTCATCCAGGTAGATCCGCAGCCCCAAACGAGTCACCATCAAGCCTTTAATTTGATCTGCCGGTAAATCCGGAATATTGGTATTTAAAAAGACGTTCTTCGGTAATTGATTTTCCTGAACCATCCGCACAACTTTTGCGGCAATATCAGCAGCCGGAGCATAATCCACACCGCCGCGGTGGTTTTCTCCCAAATCAATTGAAAATGCCAGGGAAGGCAATCCCCAGATAGCCCCTTCCATCGCAGCTGTCACCGTCCCGGAGTAGGTAACATCATGACCAACATTTGCGCCGGGGTTAATTCCGGAAACAACTAGATCGATCGGCTCATTTAACACACCCAAAACGGCTAGAGAAACGCAATCGGACGGTGCGCCGTCCGAAGCCAGTGCGGTTGTACCGTCAGCCAAGAGTACTTCTTTCATCCTCAATGGACGGTGCAGTGTTTTTACATGTCCGGAGGCCGACCAGTTACGGTCTGGAGCTAACACTGTTACTTTTCCTAAAGGCCGCAGTGCCTGTGCTAAAGCCAAGAGACCCGGCGCTGTAACGCCGTCATCATTGGTTACAAGAATATGCATGAACTCCACCTTCTAAGTGTTATTGATTTCTTCAGCCAATTGTTTAGCCAATTCAATCTTTTCTATGGGATTTAAGAAGCTGGACTGGGCCGCATCCAGCACCAATTTCTTTAACTGGTCTATCGGCAATCCAAGCTCTTTGCAAACCACTTGATATTCATCGCTTAAGGTAATGCCTGAAATCCCTGGATCATCTGTATTTAAGGTAACCCGCAAGCCAGCCTGCAGCATACGCAGCAGCGGATGTGATTTTAAATCGGCAACTACCCCGGTATGGTAATTGCTGGTAACACACACTTCAAACGGGATACCCCTTTCCACAGCCAGAGCTACAACCCGCGGATCTTCCAGAACACGCACCCCATGACCAATCCGGTCTGCCTGCATCACCTCAATGGCTTCACGAACATTGGCCGCAGTCCCCCATTCGCCCGCGTGGATTGTGAGGGCCAATCCGGCTGCCTTTGCCTGCCGAAATAACCCCGCAAAAGGCAAAGCAGAAAATTCCACCTCGTTTCCAGCCAGGTCCACCCCCACCACACCTGCGTCACGGTAATCGACAGCCATGCCGATCACCTTCTCGGCAAGTTCAAGCGGTTCATGCCGGTTTACCGAAATAATTAAGCGGGTCTGCACCTGGCAGCGCCTTGCGGCCTCTTGAACTGCATCAGCCACCCACTGAATCACCTCGTTGATGGGATAATTCTGCATGCGGCTTAACGCCACCGGGGTAAATTTTAATTCCAGGTAACGCACATGATCGACCGCTGCATCTTCGACCGCCTCACGAGCAATTCGCTGAATGATTTCCGGCGAACGGTAAAACAGCCTCAGCGTGGAAAACTTGGCCAAAAAATTGTTTACAGTCAACGGATCAGTTTCTTGCATCTGTACCAACCCGCCTAGATTTGGTTGGGTTGGCAAGACTGCGCCGTTTTTTTCAGCAATTTCAGCCAGGGTACGCAATCTTAATGAACCCTCAAGATGGCGGTGAAGATCAACCTTCGGGAACTGCTCAAATATCGTTCCCTGAGTAGAATTGGCGTACCAGCCCATAGTCTGCCTGCCTGATAAATGAAGTGGAATGAGGAAACTCTTCGAATTATTATATCCGATAAATAAACACAGGGACGTTCAACCAGAAGTCGAAGGTCCCTGTACGGCTTGATAAAATTGAAATGGGATCAATCTGCCTTGACAGACTGAACATCAGCGCTGTTCTGATTACCGCGCATATGATCGCGCCACCAATCACTGACCACAGTTTTTGCGGCTTGAAGCACGTTAATAGTTACTCCCCGCATGGGGATCTCTAATTCTCGTTTATCACACACCGTGCTTAAATTTGCATTATCGACATGATGCTTCAGTTCAACCAGTTGCATGCGGCGTTCTTCCGGATCGTTGATTTTGGTAACAATCTGGTCAATCTGTCCCATCAACTCAACTGCACGGGCAATTCGTTTATCCGTTGCTTCCACCTGTTCCGCATCCACCACGCCAAATTCACCTTTAATCTGGTTCATCCGGCGGCCAGCCTCGTATGTTGATGCAACGATCTGGTCGCGATTCATCCACTGGGTTTCATAGTTTAATACGTACTTCCAGGAAGGAGCTAATAACGCCTGGCGGTGTTCTTCCAGCGTACGAGCAAACAGGCGATAACCGTGTTTTTCGGGATTTTCAAATGCCTGCGAACCGGGGTCCACAAAAGGAGCTAACGGCGAAATAAACGGGATTACCCGATGTTCACCATCCCGAGCATATTTTGCCAGCATCTTTTTAGAATAATCCACCGTACCCATCACTGATTCGTAGGTTTGCTCTTTCAAACCAACCATGAAGAAAAGGTCTAACCGCTGGCAGCCCGCATCCAGGGCATCGTCAATGGTGCGTTCAATAGCGGCATCCGTATAAGGCCGGCCAAACGCTTTCCGCACACGTTCATCGTGTGATTCCATCGAGATTTCCACTGTGAAATTCGGTAATGCTTTTGCCACCTGCTGGAAAAACTCTTTCGGTGCGGCATCAAATAGTTCAATAAAGACTGGTTTTTTATATCCGGAAATCGCATCCAGGAAGCGGCGTGTATATTCTTCACCAGGCTGGCGGATATCGCCCAGGATAAACACGGGACCGCGGCTAAATTCGCCAATCCGGCGAATATCCTGGGCTAATTTTTCGGGTGAGCGGTAGGCTGGGCGCTTTCGATTATGGATATTCCGGAAGGTGCAAGAAGAACCGCCGCAGGTGACGCAATTGTACCGGCAGCCGCGCACAGTCAGCGCTGCCGTAATGGGATATTTCATCCAGTTCCAAAACGGCTTGTAACTGGCAAGATCTCGGTAGCGGACGACAGACCGAAGTACGTGGGTATAGTCCAGCAGCAAATCATCCAGATTTTCTGGGCTGTAATCCATCGGGTTGGCATGCATTTCGCCTTCCGCGTCTTTCCATACCAGATTGGGGATTTGCTCCAGCTGTTTTGCAGAAGCAGAAAGCGGGGATGGATGAAGCTCGCCGCCAGAACGAATATATTGCATCAGCAGCAATAAGGGGAATTCGGTTGAATCCCCGCGGAGAATAAAATCTACCGCCGGATACTGGATCAATTCTTTGTGAAAATATGTAGAGGAAAAACCGCCAAAAATCACCGCACGGTTTGGATGGAGACGTTTTACAATCCGAGCCACCTCAACGGAGCCGTGGGCATGAGGCAGCCAATGCAAATCGATGCCAAATGCCGCCGAATCAAGATTCTTGATCTGATTTTCTACATCAAAATTGCGATCTTCCAGCATGCGGACTGCCAGATTGATAATCCGGGTACGCAGCCCGTGGCGTTCCAAATACTCCGCCATTGTCGTAAACCCAATCGGATACATTTCGAACACCGGCGTTGAAGGAACCAGATCACTCACAGGGCCATACAGAATCGACTCACGCCGAAAATCATAAACACTCGGTGCATGCAACAAAATTAAATCTGGAATTGCCATTGGTGCTACCTTTATCTATCCATAATATCTCTCCCGGTCATATGCTTTATGACAGGGAGAGACGAAATTGAAATAACTATTCACTCAACCAATCAAAGCCATTGATTACCAGTAATATCAAAATTATATCATCAAATACTCCCAGGGAGTTTACAACCCTGTTAATATCCCCGATCAGGATAAATGTCAATCGATATGATGAATTTTGTCATGATTGATCCAAAAATAAAAAATTGCGGCCCCGGAATGTTCCCAGGACCGCAATACGTCAACTCAACATACAGATTAAAATCCGCCGCCAAGTCCTTTTAAAAGCGCCCCAATGCCGTAAGCAACCGCCGCGGCCAAACCACCTACAACCAGCATTTCCAGCCCGGAGCGAATCGGGCTGCGCTCGGTTACCATCACCTTGGCTGCGCCTAAACCAAACAAGGCTGCCCCAGAAAGAATAATAGCGATGATAAAGGCAGTCCCAGTAGGCAGGTTGAAATGAAAAACCAGATCGAGCAAATAGTACAGCAAAGGAATAGCGCCTGCCACCGTAAATGAAGCAAAAGTGGTCAACGCCTGATTCATTGGTTTTTTCTCTTCCCGAGTCAGGCCCAACTCTTCGATCATCATCGCGTCCACCCAGCGTTCTTTATCTTTGCTCTTGATCTCCACCATCTTGCGAGCATCCTCCTCCGGATACCCTTGCTGCAGATAGAGTTCCAGCAATTCAGCTTTTTCACCCTCGGGGAAATGTTCTACCTCCCAGGCTTCCCGTTCCCGTTCCCGGTCGTAGTATTCCTGCTCGCTTTTTGAGGATAAATACGCACCTGTGGCCATTGAAAAACCATCCCCCAACAGATTGGCCAATCCCATGATTAATATAATTCCCGGGTTGAGCTGAGCACCCACCACCCCGCTGACCACTGCAAACGTGGTGATAATCCCATCCAAACCACCATACACCAGGTTACCAATATATTCTGACCCAGCAGCGCCGTGCTGTTCTTTTGCCGAGGAGGAAATTACCTTCAGGTCGTGAGCCTTGGCTGCCGCGCTCTTATCACCCGATGCGTAAGCTTTTCGGGCTTCTTCCAATCGTTTTGATAAACTCATTCCTTTGATTCCCTTCTATACGATATAGATATTATTTTTTAGGATGACTTGTCGATACTTTTCTGGTTACACACTCAAATTTATATTGATTATTATCAACAATCCATTGATCAATTTGCTTATGATAGACACACTTATTTAAACCACCATTGCCAAAAAAATGAAAGAGCACCAGCGCGATTTAATTTTTTTGTTTCGCGCCAGAAAGAAAACAGCCGCTCCGTGGGGAGAAGCGGCTTAAAAATGAAACCCAATAGCCATCTCTAGGCTGTTTCGTGAAGCGCGGTTAGCTCCTTCTCAACAGCTTCGATTTCAGCACGCAATTCAACCAGGTATGACTTCAAGCGCTGTACATATTCTTCGCGCGTCATTGCAATTTGATCCACAGCGGAACTTTGACACCCGCAGGAACCACCGCAAGCACAAGATGATGAATCAGTATGGACACCCATAAGCATTCTCCTGTTGTAAATGATTGGTAAGATTATTTATACTAAATTTATCCGATTTATTCAAGATACACAAGAAAAAGCCAGAGGAATTTGAGAATTTGCTTCAAGAGGCAACCTCAACTTAAAAAAAATGTTCTGGACGATTCTGATCATATTGTGATATACTAGACCGGCTGTCTAAAGCAGGCAGCAAATATCTTATCACGCACGCTTCTGGACCAGCCCTGGCGTGCTGCAAATTGCAGTGCAGGCCTGGGGTGAAGGAAGCGGAAGAATAACGCAAAGGAGAAAATCGAATATGGCTTCTGTGATTTCCATGAAAGCCCTGTTGGAAAGTGGTGTTCATTTCGGGCATCGCACCAACAAATGGAACCCCGCTATGCGTCCCTTTATTTTCACGGAGCGCAATGGCATCCACATTATTGATCTGCAACAGACTGTCAAGTCCGTCACCGCCGCTTTTCAAATCGTCAGCAAGACGATTTCTGAAGGCGGTACTGTTTTATTCGTAGGTACCAAGCGCCAGGCGCAAGAAACCATCAAAGAAGAAGCCATTCGCTGCGGTATGCCGTACGTTACCGAACGCTGGTTGGGCGGTATGCTCACCAACTGGACCACTATCTTCCAGCGTATTCAGGAACTGGACCGCCTCGAGCGGATGAAAGACACCGGCGAAATTAATCGCCTGACCAAAAAAGAAGCTTTGATGATCGATCGCGAAATTGCTCGCTTGCAGACCCGCTTAAGCGGTGTTCGCTCGATGAAACGCGTTCCCGATTTGATCTTCATCATCGACGTTGGCCGCGAAGCCACCGCTGTGCATGAAGCCAACCTGAAAGAAATCCCCGTGATCGCCCTGGTGGACACCAACTGCAATCCCGCTGGCGTTGACTATGTGATCCCCTCCAACGACGATGCAATCCGCGCCATCAAATTACTGGTCGGCAAGATTGCGGATGCTGTTTTGGAAGGTAAAGCCATGCGCAAAGACGACATGACGGAAGAAGAAATTGTTGCCACCACCGCCCCTGTCAGCCGCGTTCCGCGCGCCCAGATGCTGGAAGACGAAGACCTGCAGGATTCCGACCTCTTAGGCGAATCTACGCTGGCCAAACTCGGTGGCCGTGATACTGACGAAGTCGAGGAATAATTCCTCTTTCTTGGAACTGGTTCGTTTTTATTCAACTACATAAGGGAATTGGGTATGACAACAATCACTACTGAAATGATCAAGAAGTTACGCGAAGCCACCAACGCTGGCATTCTCGACTGCCGCAAGGCCCTCGAGAACGCTGGCGGCGACTTCGATAAAGCGGTTGACTTCCTCCGCGAAAAAGGTCTTGCCACCGCTGCCAAGCGCGCAGACCGCAAAGCATCTGAGGGTGTTGTAGAAATGTATTCTCACGGTAACGGCCGCGTGGGCGTTATGGTGGAAGTAAACTGCGAAACCGACTTCGTTGGCCGCAGTGAAAAATTCCGCTCGTTTGCGCATGAGCTGGCTCTGCAGATCGCTGCCGCTGCCCCGATCTACATCCGCGAAGAAGACGTTCCGCAAAGTGTTCTTGATCACGAAGCACAGATTGCTGTTGCGAAGGCTCGCGAAGAAGGCAAACCGGAAGCGATCATTCCGCGCATTGTTGAAGGCGCTCAGAACAAGTTCAAGGACGAGTTCGTCCTCCTGCGCCAGAAATATATCCGCGACGAGAGCAAAACCATCCAGGATATCCTCAACGAAACCCTTGTTTCAACAGGTGAAAGCGTTGTGATTCGCCGCTTTGTCCGTTGGGCACTCGGCGAAACGACATCTGAGGAGTAGTGTCCCCAAGGCCAACCGAAAGGTTGGCCTTTTTTTCAACAAGGAGACAATATGGACAGTTTGAGATATCACCGCATCTTACTGAAATTAAGCGGCGAAGCACTTGCCAGCCCGCAAGGCAGCGGTATTGATCCCCAATGCGCAAAAGACATCGCTTTGCGGGTGCGCGAAGTGCGCGAGATGGGTGTAGATGTGGCGATTGTGATCGGCGCAGGCAACCTCTGGCGCGGGCGCACTGGCCTGGACCTGGGCATGGACCGTGCCACCGCAGATTACATGGGCATGCTCGCCACAGTAATGAACGGGCTGGCATTGATGGACGCCCTGGAAAACGTTGGCGTTGTCACCCGTGTTCAATCCGCCATTGAAATGCGTTCTGTAGCTGAACCGTATATTCGCCGCCGCGCCATCCGCCATTTAGAAAAAGGCCGCGTTGTCATCTTTGGCGGTGGAACAGGCAATCCGTATTTTTCCACCGACACGGCAGCTGCTTTACGGGCAATGGAAATTGACGCAGATGTGCTGATCAAGGCAACCAAAGTGGATGGTGTCTATGACAGTGATCCACACAAAAACCCCGATGCAGTTAAATTTGACCGTCTGAGTTACATCGAGACCATCAACCGCCGCCTGGGCGTGATGGACACCACGGCAATCACCCTTTGCATGGAAAACAAGCTACCCATTATGGTGCTCAACTTATGGGACCCGGATGCACTGCGTTTATCGCTGATGGGCGAACTGCGCGGCACATTGGTTGAAGGTTAAGAGTTACTTCTCCTTAAAAAAATCACAGGCGTTTGGCCTTATCGGCCAAACGCCTGTGTTATTTGTTTAGGCAGAGTGGAACTCGCCTTCCACCACATCACCCTCAGGATCAGTATGGCGGCCGTTGCCTTTGCCAGTCTCTGAACCGGAAGGCTGCGCGCTCGCCTGCAGCACCTGACCAAGCGTACGCTGCAGCTCATCCGATTGCCGGCGAATGAGGTCCAAATCTTCACCATTCATCGACTGGCGCAAATTGCGCACCTGATCTTCAGTTTGCTGGTGCAGCGCTTGAGGCAGCTTATCACCAGCCTCGCGTAACGCTTTTTCCGCCTGGTAGGCGATATTATCAGCAATATTGCGGGCTTCGATCAGTTCACGGCGGCGTTTATCATTGGCTTCATTTCGTTTGGCATCGTCCACCATACGCTCAATTTCACTCTTGTTGAGGTTGGTTGATGCGGTAATGGTTACCCGCTGTTCTTTGCCGCTGGCTTTATCCTTCGCGGTGACATTCAAAATGCCATTCGCATCAATATCGAAAGTAACCTCAATCTGCGGGATCCCGCGCCCAGCAGGTGGAATTCCATCCAGGCGGAAGCGGCCCAGGCTCATATTATCCGCAGCCAGCGGGCGCTCACCCTGTAAAACATGAACATCCACTGCCGGTTGGTTATCTTCCGCAGTCGAAAACACCTGAGAGCGGCGTACCGGGATGGTAGTATTGCGTTCAATCAAGGTTGTCATTACACCGCCCAGGGTTTCCAGGCCCAAAGAAAGCGGTGTCACATCCAACAGCAGCACATCTTTGACCTCGCCGCCCAGCACACCCGCCTGGATAGCAGCACCAACTGCCACAACTTCATCCGGGTTCACACTCTTGTTCGGTTCTTTTTGAGTCAATTGGCGCACCAGGTCCTGTACCATCGGCATACGGGTTGAACCGCCCACCAGAACCACCTCGTCAATTTGTTTTGCAGTTAGCCCGGCATCGCGTAATGCCGCCTCAAAGGGTCCACGACAGCGCTCGACCAGATCTTTGGTCATTTGCTCAAAGCGCGAACGGGTCAGCCGCAGCTGTAAATGCTTTGGCCCATTGGCATCCGCGGTAATATACGGCAGGTTGATCTCAGTCTCCATCATGGTGGAAAGTTCAATTTTGGCTTTTTCAGCCGCTTCGCGCAGCCGCTGCAATGCCTGCCGGTCGGTGGTCAGGTCAATTCCCTGTTCTTTTTTGAATTCCTCAGCCGCCCAGTTAACAATCCGGTGATCCCAATCATCGCCTCCTAGGTGGGTGTCACCATTCGTTGACTTGACTTCAAAGACACCCTCGCCAACTTCCAAGACGGATACATCAAAGGTACCGCCGCCCAGATCAAAGACCAGGATTTTTTCATTCTTTCGTTTATCCAGGCCGTAGGCCAGTGCCGAAGCAGTCGGTTCATTGATAATTCGCATGACTTCCAAACCGGCGATCTTTCCGGCATCTTTCGTCGCCTGGCGCTGGCTGTCATTAAAATACGCGGGCACTGTGATGACCGCTTGCGTCACAGTCTCGCCCAAATAAGCTTCCGCATCTGCTTTTAACTTTGCCAGAATCATTGCGGATATTTCTTGCGGAGCGTATTCGCGATTATTCATCGGCACCTTTACCCGTGCATCGCCGGAAGCACCGCGCACCACAGGGTAAGGAACCATCTTGCGTTCGCCTTCCACCTCATCAAAGCGGCGGCCCATAAAGCGCTTGATGGAATAAATCGTATTTTCAGGGTTAATCACAGCCTGCCGCTTGGCAGTTTGCCCGACCAACCGTTCATTATTTTTATTAAAAGCAACCACAGATGGGCATAAACGCGACCCCTCGGCGGTAGTAATCACCACCGGATCGCCGCCTTCCATGACAGCGACAACACTATTGGTTGTTCCTAAATCAATACCGATAATTTTAGACATGAGTTTTTACTCCTTTCCCTCCGGTGATCCTAAGAAAATCTCTTTTGTTAAGATACTACGGTAATAAAAGAATTCTGTTAACAAAATATAGGTTTTGTATCAATTCCAACAGTAATACTTACTCACCGCCCAACCCGCCTCTTGAGGCATTCGATTTAATTATTTAATGCATCCGAGCCAACAGGAAAAAAATTCTGAGCTTTGTTTAGGTGTCCCGCGATAATTCATACCGTCAGGGTGCTGGATAAAATTTTGTACATGGTATCAACTACCCCGCAGAAAACAAGCTATAATAATTTTTAAGTACCTTATCACAAGTCCAGAGTGATATATTCTGGAATTAATTCTCGAAAGAACCGTATGAAACACAAAAAATTGCTAAGTTGGTTATTGATTGGATACCTGGCAGCATTTTTCTTCCTCCCGCTGCCTGCTCAGGCTGCCCAAACCGATGAATCGGCAAAGCAAATCCTGGTCTTGGATATGGAGGGGCCGCTGACGCCCGTATTGGTGAGTTACCTGGAACGGGGTATTGATGTTGCTCGTGACTCGCAAATCAAATTGATTGTAATCAAGCTAAACACACCGGGCGGCAGCATCAGTCTGATGAACGAAATCATCCAGTTAATCCGCGGTAGCGAGATCCCTATCGCTGTTTACGTCACCCCGCGCGGTGCAATGGCCGGCAGCGCAGGCACACTGATTACATTAGCCGGTCACGTCAACGCGATGGCCCCGGAAACGACAATCGGTGCAGCCAGCCCGGTTGGCGCACAGGGTGAAGACATTGGCGAGACGATGGCTGCCAAGGAAAAGGAAATCCTCCGCGCGACTGCCCGCTCGCTGGCAGAAAAGCGCAGCCCCGAAGCAATTGAACTGGCCGAACAGGCAATTGAATCGGCTCGCGCGGCTTCTGCTTCAGAAGCCTACGAAATTGGGCTGGTAGACATTGTGGCAGAAGACCTGGGTGATTTATTGGATCAACTGGAAGGCCGCACAGTCATTGTGTTAAACCAGGAAATGGTCCTTGAAACTCGCGGTGCTGTGGTTCGCGACCTGCAATTAACCCTGGTAGAGCAGGCTCTCCAATTATTAACCAATCCAAATATTGTCTTTTTGCTGCTCTCGATCGGTGTTCAAGCCATTTTGATAGAACTTTCCTCTCCAGGCGGCTGGGTCGCCGGGTTTATCGGCGTAATTTGCCTTGCCCTGGTGATTTACAGCTTTGGTATCTTGCCGATCAATTTATTTGGCTTAATCTTCATTATCATAGCCTTTGCGTTGTTTATCCTGGATATCAAAGCGCCAACGCATGGAGCCCTCACCGCAGCGGGAATTGGGACATTTATTGCGGGCGCATTAATTTTATTCAACTCCGTGCGCGTACCCGGTTTTCCTACCGTTTCTGTACCTTTGGTGATTGGGACCGGGGTTATTCTGGCTATCAGCTTTTCTGTCATTATCTCGTTTGCTATCCGGGCGCTGCGAATACCAGCCAAAATGGGCAAACAATCCCTGATCGGCAAAACTGGCATTGTTCGCGAACGGCTGGAACCCGCTGGGAGTGTTCAGGTGTTTGGTGAATTATGGAGCGCAGAACTTGCCGAGGGTGAAGAAATGATCCCCGAGGGAGCCCAAATTGAAGTTGTGGAAATTGATGGGCTGAGGTTAAAAGTTCGCCGAAAAAAGTAACCTGCACTTCTTCATCGATTATTTCCATATTGGGCGAAGTGCCGGATAAAGACTGCAAAACTGCCGGTAGGCTGGTTCATACCGTTCCACCAGCAGCGGATCGGGTTCCACAAACCGATCCGGTGAAACAGCTGCTGCACAGACCGCTGCAGGGACATCTGGGTAGATTCCACTGCCAACCGCCGCAAGCAAAGCCGCCCCTCGTCCGGTTGCTTCCGGCACCTGAGAAACCGCAATCGAACGGTTAAAAATATTTGCTTGCAGCTGCAGCCAAAGAGGATGATTGGTTCCTCCGCCAGAAGCCAGCATCGTTTCTGGTTTTCCGGCCAGGGGCTCAATTAATTCCAAACCCTGGCGCAATCCAAAAACAACCCCTTCCATCACAGCCCGTACCAGACTGGCCTTACCATGATGTAAGCGCAGCCCGCTGAAGGTTCCCCGCGCATTTGGATCCATATGCGGAGTGCGCTCTCCCACCAGATAGGGCAAAAAGAATAACCCTTCCAGGCCGGCTTCCACCCCAACCGCCAGGTCAGTCAGGTCCTGGTAACTCGTTCCCGGCCAAAATTGATCCCGCAGCCAACGCAGAGATAATCCAGCCGATAACATTGCAGCTTCCAGGTGCCAGGTATGGGGCAAGGCATGGCAAAATAAATGAACGCGCAATTGCGGATCATGGCGCGGATTGTTTAAAGGGGCAAATAGCTGTCCGCCTGTTCCAATGGTGCAGGAAATCTTCCCCGGTTGAATCACCCCCTGGGCAATGGCTTGAGCCGCCTGGTCAGAACACCCAAACACGACTGGAATACCCGCTTTTAAACCAAAATCATTGGCCGCAAGCGAGCGCAGTTTTCCAGCCACCTGTGCGGATTCTCCCAGCGGGGGCAGGCAGGCAGCATCCATTCCAAGCCAACGCAATAATTCCGCACTCCAGGTGCGCGTATGTGGATGAAATAATAGAGTAGAGGAAGCATCACTGGGTTCGCTGCCCAATAAACCAGTCAACCGAAGGCGCAAATAATCTTTTGGCAGCATCAGCCAACGAGCTTTGGAGAGAATCTCCGGCTCATTCTCGCGCAGCCAACACCAACTCGCCAACATAAACCCGGCGGCAATGGGGTTTCCCGTCCATGCAGCCAGGCGCTGGCGACCTATTTCTTCGACCAAGCGGCTAACCTGCCCGCCGCTGCGCTGGTCCGCCCAGGTAATTGCAGGCCGGAGCGGTTTTTCATCCGCCCCAAGGCATACCAGCGTATGCATCTGTCCCGTCAATCCAATTCCCTGCACAGCCTCTCCCGGAATGTGATTTACCCCCAGCAGCGCTTGCACTGATTGGGCAGCGGCTCTGTACCAATCTTCCGGGTCTTGTTCCGCCCACCCAGGCCGGGGTGTCTGCATAGACACCTCGGCAGCAGCACTGCCAGCCAGCTTTCCAGCCGCGGATATTAAAACCGCCTTGACGCTGGATGTACCCACATCGATTCCCAGGAAATATTCTGCATTCATCGCAAATGATTATCCCCTTTTCGCATCTTCCTGACAAGTCCTCGCCCCAAAAACAAGATAACAAAATCGGGCTTCCTCACAGGGAGAAAGCCCGATTATCTACAATCGAAAATTCCTATGCCCGCCAAAAACCGCGCCGGACAGGGCGCACTTCTTCGGCAGTGACAAAGGCCTCTGGGTCGGCTTCCAGGATCAATGTTTCCACATCATCCATATTGCGGCGCATCACACCCACATGCATTAATGCCACTGTACCATTTCGGCCTCGAGCCGGCACTTCGGTAACAGCATATCCGTGTTGGCGCAGGGCTTCCGCAATGGCAGAACCGCGTGCAGAGCTAACAATGGTCAATTGGATATGACCAATTGCCAGCCGTTCTTCAATCAGCATACCGATTACGTTACCGGTAGCAAAACCGGCTGCGTAACCAAGGACGTTCAATGGATTATTCAGGTTTGACAGAACAGAACTGATCGCCACAACGAAGATCAACGCCTGCAGAAAACCTAAAATCCAGACAAGTCCTTTTTTACCACGCACAACCAGCAATACGCGGATTGTATCCAGCGACATATCGGCAACGCGCAAGGCAAAGATACCCAGAGCGCCTAAAAGTATCTGTGGAGTAAAAACCAACTCCATATAAAATCCCACACTTTCTTTTGTTTAGTGATTAATCTTCCTGGCTTTTTATGCTGGGAAGGTACATTTCATTCCAATATTCTTTCACCATGCGGCGCGTGCTGAACTGCGGTGCCAGCGTGCGGATCGCTTCTTTCATTCTGGCAATCCAGCCGGTGGGAATATTATCATTGGAACGCGAGTAATACAACGGAATAATCTCGTTTTCCAGATGCTCATACAAACTGCGCGCATCAATTTCGTCCTGTTGGTTTGGATCGAGTGAGTCAACGTCATCACCGATCTTCCAGCCATTCAAGCCGTTGTAACCCTCACGCCACCAACCATCCATGATGGAGAAATTCAAGACACCATTCAAGGCAGCCTTCATACCAGACGTACCGGAAGCCTCATTGGGGCGGCGAGGATTGTTCATCCAGACATCCACACCCTGAACCAGCATCCGGGCCATGTTCATATCGTAATCTTCCAGGAAGACCAAACGGCCGCCGGAGCGAGAATCTTTAACCGCGCGGTATACCTGTTGGATCAACAGTTTCCCGGGTTCATCCGCAGGATGGGCTTTACCGGCAAAGATAATTTGCACAGGCATATCCGCATTGGTGATCACATTCATCAGGCGGTCGTAATCACGCAGAATCAGATTTGCCCGTTTATAGGTAGCAAAACGGCGGGCAAAGCCAATGGTCAGAGAATACGGCTCCAGCAGCACACCACCTGCCACGACCTGCACGGGATGCACACGCCCCTGCTGCCATGCCTGGCGAGAGCGCTCGTTCACATACAGCATCAACTTGCGCTTGAGATGTTGGTGAACAGCCCACAGCTCACCATCCGGAATATTTTCCACTAAAGCCCACATATCCGGATCATCCAGGCGGTTCAGCCAATCGGCGCCCAGATAGCGGTCAAATAAGGGGCGCATTCGCCGCGCTAACCAGGTCCCGGTATGCACGCCATTGGTAATGTGACTTACCGGAACATCTTCGGCTTTACGGTCTGGCCACAAGAAATTCCACATCCGGCGAGAAACCTCACCATGCAGTTCGGATACACCATTCGCATAATCCGAAAGATGCAGTGCCAGAACAGGCATGCAGAAAGATTCACCCCAAGGCGTGGCCTGGCGGCCTAAATCAACAAATTGATCACGGGTAAGCTCAAGCGAAGGCCAGACCTGTGAGAAATATTTATCCACCAACCAGAGCGGGAACTGGTCATTCCCTGCCGGAACGGGGGTATGCGTTGTAAACACATTCGAATGGCGCACAATATCCGCCGCTTCCGCAAAGGTCTTGCCTTCTTTGGCCATTTCCAGAATACGTTCCAGAGCCAGGAAGGCAGAATGCCCTTCGTTCATGTGGAAGACGGTTGGATTAATCCCTAACCGGCGCAATGCCCGGACGCCGCCCATACCCAACAAAATTTCCTGGGAAACGCGCACATCCAGGTCGTTGCTGTATAAGCGGGCGGTCAATTGACGATCTGCTTCTGAATTAACATCCAGGTTGGTGTCTAACAGGTAAAGCGAAATACGCCCAACAGCCACTTCCCAAATACGGGCAAACACCGACCGGCCAGGTAATTCAATCGAGATCATGACTGGCTTATCATCTTCATCCAGTAATGGAATAATCGGAGACTGTTCAAAATTCAAAAAGTGCGTATGAGTTTCCTGCCAGCCATCTTCCGTTACGCGCTGGGTAAAATAGCCTTGATTATAGATGAAACCAATTGCACGTAGCGGCAGTCCCAGGTCACTGGCTTCTTTCAGATGATCACCAGCCAGAATCCCTAAACCGCCTGCATACACGGGCAAAGACTCGTGCAGACCAAATTCAAACGAGAAATAGGCAATCTCTTTATCGGAGAGCTTTGGATAGGTCTTGGCAAACCAGGAATCCGTGCCTGCCACATATTGATCAAATTTCTGCATCACCCGGTCATACAAATCCAGGTAATAGCGATCATTGGTCATAGCGTTTAATTTACTGCGTTCCACCGTGCGCAAGAAAGCCACCGGGTTATGATCCACTTGATCCCACAAACGCCGGTCAATCTGCCGGTACAACAGCTGCCCATCGGGGTTCCACACCCACCAGAGGTTATAAGCCAACTGGCCTAAACGCTGGATACGGCGGGGCAGGCTAAAATGATTAGGGATTTCCCTTTTAATATTTGCGTTCATTAATGAAGTTCCTGTTCATTATCAGTCTTCTTTCAAAACCAATCGATGTCCGTTAGTGGGCTGTAGTGATCACCCGGCAGCCAACGGACTGTAAACGGGTGAAACCTGGTTTTGAACTATTTAGCAGCCTGACATTATACCATGTCTGAACGAGTTGTTCTTGGGATATTTATATGAATCGCGGATTTTTACACAACTTTTATCAACAAACGACAGGAATTTCTGCGCTTGCCAGAGATGGTCAGTTTATGTATCATATTTTCAGGAGGCCAGCCAATGTTAAAATTTTATGCCGATCTCTATGAAATTCTGGAAAATATGCATGGGTTGATTAAAAAATCGATCCGGGGACTGTCACAAGAATCTCTGGATTGGAAGCCTGGCCACGAGATGAATTCGATCTGCACGCTCACCGTCCATATTACAGGTGCAGAAAGCTATTGGATTAATGATGTGATTGGCCTGGGACACTCCAACAGGGAAAGAGAAAAAGAATTTTTAGCCAATCAACTCAACCAGGAAGAATTATTCCGGTTATTAGATGAAACCCTGGAAAAAAGCCGCATGGTTTTGGACACCTTAGAAATGAGCGATGTAGACCTGATCCGCATCTCGCCGCGTGACGGTCGGGCTTTTAGTACCACCTGGTGTTTACTGCATGCGATTGAGCATACCGCGCTGCACCTGGGCCAAGTCCAGATCACACGCCAACTTTTAGAGCAGCACAACCAGCAATAGCTTGTCGCAAATTGAGCAGTACAAATCCCAATTGGCCGCACAGACTGATTGGGAATTCTTTATAAAAAGCGAATCACGGCTGCCAGGTCCGCGCGCTAATTTAGAATTACTTGAAGCCGTAGCTCAAACCGCCAGTCGTGAACAATTTCTGAAATGGCTGGCTGAAGATGAAGGTTCAGCAAATGCCAATACGCCCGCAGAATTTCTGGTTATTTGCGGTGTGCGGGGGTTAGGCCGCCTGGTTCGAGAAGGTGAGCTTGAACGCCTCGTTGATTTACGCCAATTTGCTTCCGATCCGCGCTGGCGCATCCGCGAAGCAGCGGCAATGGCCTTACAATCCTACGGCGATCTCAACCTGGATGAATTATTCATCGAGATGCAAAACTGGAGTAAGGGAAATTTATTGGAACAGCGCGCCGTGGTTGCTGCGTTGTGCGAACCGCGGCTGCTCAAAAAACCTGAAGTTTCGCTAAAAGTACTGGCAATCCTGGATCAGATCACCGCAGGATTTTCCAATGTAGAAAATCGCAAATCAGACGAGTTTATCATCCTCCGTAAAGCGTTAGGCTACGGTTGGAGCGTGGCGGTCGCGGCAAACCCTGCCGGTGGGAAGCATTACCTGGAAAAATGGAGCCAATCTACCGACAAAGATATTCACTGGGTAGTCAAAGAAAATCTGGGTAAGAACCGCCTGTCTCGGATGGACCCCCAATGGGTCAGCCAGCTTAAAAACAATCTCCCGTAATTCCATACAACTTGCACTGTATCACCAATCAATTCACCGTTTGCGAATGATATAATTTCAACATGCATAAAATAGTTAAGATTCTCCTGGGCGTACTGATTGGCACCCTGCTGACCGCCGCCCTTTTAATGGTGATTCCGTCAGTCCGCGAGAAAGTCCTCTGGCATCTGGATGAAACCCGAGTACGAATCCGGTATGCCCTGTTCCCGCCGGAACAGGCAATCTTTGTTCCCAATGCGGAGGCAGCCGCACAACCGTCTGAATTAACGGCGGTTCCCACTGCCACGCCCTCCCTGACCGCAACAATCACACCGACTCACGAAATATCTCCCACCCCCACCCTGACAGCCACTCCCTTACCTGCTGCAATCAAAATTGAGGGGATTCCTTATATCGATCAGCACGGCCTGTGGAATTATTGTGCGCCCTCCACGCTGGCAATGGCCTTATCGTATTGGGGCTGGGAAGGGACCCGCACAGATGTCGGCCAGATTGTCAAGCCGTTTGACAAAGACAAAAACGTTATGCCGTACGAGTTGGCCGACTACGCAGAAACCGAAGCAGGCTTAAAAACCGCTCTGCGGTCCGGCGGAACGCTTGACCTTTTAAAATTGTTGGTTGCCAATGGTTTTCCCGTGGTCATCGAAAAAGGTCTGGATACACGCGACCAGTCCGGAAAAATTAGCTGGATGGGGCATTACGTAGTAGTCAGTGGATATGATGAGGCTGCCCAGCAGTTCATCACGCAGGATGCCTATTTTTCCGCCGATTATCTGGTGAACTACGCTGACCTGAACCGTGCCTGGCGCGCCTTTAATTACACCTTTATCGTGATCTTTAAACCCGAAGAAGAAGCCAGGGTACTGACTCTGTTGGGCGATTATGCCGATCCGGCGGCTGCTAACCAAATCGCTGCCGAAAAAGCGTCCGAAGAAATCTTCGAATTAACCGGCCGAGATCAATTCTTTGCCTATTTCAATCGCGGAACCAGCCTGGCAAACCTGCAAGATTACTTCGGTGCGGCCAGCACATTTGACCAGGCTTTTAATCTACTGCCCGGTATTAAAGACACAGAACGTCCCTGGCGAATGATGTGGTACCAGACTGCCCCCTATTTTGCATATTATTACAGTGGGCGGTATTGGGACGTGGTCAACCTGGCAGACACCACCATCGATGCGGCCGACCAGCCGTACATTGAAGAATCATTCGTCTGGCGTGCTCGCGCACGCATTGCGCTGGGGGATACACAAGGCGCTGCTGAAGATGTTCGCACCAGCCTGGAGTATCACCCTGGTTTCGGCCCCAGTCTAGAACTGGCCCAATTCCTCGGTATCCAACCTTAACCAAACCCTATGCTGCGAATTCTTCATTTTGCTGATGCTCATATCGATATAGCCAATCACGGCCGGCACGATCCAGCCACTGGCCTGCCGCTGCGTGTATTGGATTTCCTAAAAGCCCTCGATCAGATAGTCGATACAGCTATCGAGGAAAAAGTGGACCTGGTAGTTTTTGCCGGAGACGCCTATAAAGACCGCATCCCTGCGCCCACCTTTCAGCGAGAATGGGGCCGGCGCATCATGCGACTCTCCAAAGCCGGGATTCCGACCCTGCTGCTGGTCGGCAACCATGACCTATCCCCTGCAACAGGCCGCGCCCATGCCATGCAGGAATACGACACCCTGGACATCCCAAATATCCGCGTCCTGGGCAAACCCTGTTTTCTCAGCCCGCAGGATTTGGGCGGGCTGCCGTTCCAGGTGATTGCTTTACCCTGGGTCTCAAAATCCTCTTTGATGAGTGCCCTGGAACTGAGTGGAGCGGATATTTCTGCCGTAAATGAAGCCCTGGAAGAACGCCTGACTATCCTGATCCGCACCTGGCTCGACCAGATTGATCCCAACTTACCGGTGATGCTCACAGCACACGGCTCGGTTCAAGGTGCAGTTTACGGCGCAGAGCGCAGCGTCATGCTCGGCAATGATCTGGTTCTACCCGGCTCAATTGTTAAAGATCCCCGCTTGGATTATGTTGCCCTGGGTCATATCCACAAAGCCCAAAATCTGAATGAAGGCGCCCATCCGCCAGTGATTTATCCAGGTTCCATTGAGCGGGTCGATTTTGGTGAAGCAAAAGACGATAAATTTTTTGTAATCGCCCACATCGAACGGGGAAAAACCACCGTCGAGTGGCGAAAACTCCCCGGACGGAAATTTGTAGACTGTTTCATCCGTCTGGATGAGGCGGTCAACGGCAGCCTGCCGGACCCGGACCATTTGTTATCCATTATCTATTCGAGGATACCCCCGGTTTCCGAGCTAAATGAAGCCATTGTGCGGGTGATTTTAGAATATCCGCGCGCCTGGGAGACGTTAATTGATGAGGCAGCCTTGCGCCGTTATGCTGAAAATGCTTTTGAATTCCACTTAATTCGCCGTCCCCAAACCGAAGCACGCCTGCGCCTGCCCAACGATGAAACCATCAGCAGTTATTCCGATCTGCAATTATTGGATATTTATTGGCGGACAATCCAATCGGAACCACAGGAAGTCGATACGCTCAATCAACTTGCCAAACAAATTATTGCTTCCACATCGCAAATATCGCAAGAATAAAGAAAAAGAGTTCGTAAAATAATCCCATGAATAATTCTGGACCCGAAATTTTGTTGATCTTTCTTTTGTTGGTTGCCAATGGCATTTTTGCAATGTCTGAAATTGCCCTGGTATCCTCTCGCAAGGTGCGGTTGCAGCAGCGTGCCGAAGACGGCAACCTCTCCGCCCGCGCCGCACTGGATTTAGCAGAATCTCCCAACCGCTTTCTTTCCACCGTCCAGATTGGTATCACCCTGGTAGGTATTCTGGCAGGTGCATTGGGCGGTGCAACCATTGCAGAAGATCTAGCCCAATTGCTGGCTCAAGTCGAAGTTTTAGAGCCGTACAGCCACGGCCTGGCATTGGCCATTGTGGTTATCCTGACCACCTATTTCACCCTGGTCATTGGCGAGCTAATCCCCAAGCGCTTAGGGTTGAACAACCCGGAAAAAATTGCGGTGGCAGTGGCTTTGCCGATGCGCTTTTTATCACGCATGACCAGCCCAATAGTTTCTGTATTAAGCGCGTCCACGGAATTTGGCTTGCGGATCATCGGTGCAGTCCCCTCACAAGAACCACCTGTGACAGAAGAAGAAATCAAAGTATTGATGGAACAGGGAACCCAGGTAGGCGTTTTTGAGGAAGCAGAACAGGATATGGTGGAAGGAATATTTCGCCTGAATGATCGCTATATTGATGCGATTATGACTCCACGTACCGAAATTGAATGGATTGACCTGGAAGAAACCAACCAGGAAATCTTAACCCAGATCCAGGAAAGTCATCACACCAGTTTTCCGGTCGGACATGACAGCCTGGATAATGTCCAGGGAATTTTACTGGCCAAAGATATCCTCTCCAAGCAGCTCAGCGGTGAGCCTTATAATATTGTGGACCTGCTCCAGCCCCCGCTTTTTGTACCAGACAGCATGTCCGCGTTAAAAGTGTTGGAGATGATTAAAACCGCCGGGGTCCACGTTGCTTTAGTACTGGATGAATATGGCGGCTTGCTGGGTATGGTCACCCTGTATGATATTCTCAAAGCGATTGTAGGTGATATCTCTGGACCCGGTGATTCAAGCGAACCGCAAGCTGTGCGGCGCGAAGACGGCACATGGTTATTGGACGGCCTCCTTTCTATTGATGACTTAAAAGAAGTGCTAGGCGTGGAAGATCTCCCGGATGAGGATCGAATTGGCTACCAGACTCTGGGAGGGTTTATTATGAGCCAGCTGGGCTCTATTCCAAACGCTGGCCAATATTTTCATTGGAACAATTTCCGCTTTGAAGTAATGGATATGGACGGCCGCCGGGTGGATAAAGTCCTGGTCATACCCAATTCAGACACTGAAGCAAATCCTGATCTATGATCCCGATCCGATTAAAAATCTCCGGCTTTTTATCCTACCAACAGCCCGTTGAAGTTGATTTCAACGAATTAGCCCTGGCGTGTATATCCGGGCAAAACGGTGCAGGGAAATCCAGCTTATTGGATGCAATCACCTGGGCACTCTTTGGACAGGCGCGCCGCAAAGATGACACCGTCATCAATAGCCGTGCTGAAGCTGCCGAAGTAATCCTTGATTTTGATTACGAAAACAGCCGCTACCGGGTGCAGCGCAGCAAACCGCGCAACAAATCAACCATCCTGGAATTCTCAATTCAAGATCCTGCATTTGGTTGGCGGCCTCTGACTGAGCACAGCCTGCGGCAGACTGAAGAACGCATTATTCAAACCCTGCGCATGGATTATGAGACATTTACAAACGCCTCGTTTTTCTTGCAAGGAAAAGCCGACCAATTCGCCCAACAGCGTCCCGGGGATCGCAAACGCATCCTCAGCAACATTCTCGGCCTGGAAAAATGGGAAACCTACCGGGAAGAAGCTGCCGAGCGGCGCAAACAGTGTGAACGCGAAATAGCTACACTGGATGGCCAAATCCAGGAGATTGATGCGGAACTCAACCAGGAAAACGAGCGCCGTGAAAAGCTGGCCTATCTTGAAAACGAATTATCCCATCTGGCGGAAAGCCGCGCTCAAAAAGAAAATACGCTGGAAATGGCGCGTCTGTTAAACGCGACCCTTGAATCGCAACGCCAACAGGTTGCGAGATTATCCAGCCAATTAAGTGCAGCCAGACAGCGCATTAGCCAACACCAGGACCAGCTTAAAGAGCGGCAAGATGAAGAAGTCCGCTATCAACAGCAGCTAACCGCCGAGCAAGAAATTCTACAAGCCTACCAGCATTGGCAGCAGCTTCGCCAAAAACTGGAACAGCAAGAAACGATTGCTGAACAATACCGTACCCTGGAAACCAATTTTGGAAATCACCGAAATGCCATCGAAGCAGAACGATCCAGGTTGGAAGCCGAAAAAAACAGCCTGCAGCAGCGCAAGGCAGAAATAATTGTCCAGGCTGAAAAATTACCCGCGGTTGCCGTCCAAATCGAACAGCTGAATGGAAAACTGGCCCAACTCAATCAACTTTCGAACCAACGCGAATCCTTTAACGAGGAACTAAGAGAATGGGCAACCCGCAAAACGGAGGCTGAAACCGAAAACCGGGCACTGCGCCAGGAAATGACGATCTTGAAAGAGCGCATTGAACAGCTCAAAGTCGCCAGCGGGGCAGTTTGCCCGTTATGCGGGCAACCGCTCAGTGATTCAGAACGAGAACAACATCTGATCACCCTGGAAGCAGAAGGAAAACTAAAAGGCGACCGCTACCGCATCAATCAGGCAGCCATCCAGCAAGCTGAGGAACAGGCAGGACAAATCCAACGGCAAGTGAGCGAACTGAGCAAAGTGGATGCAGAGATGCGCCAGACGCAGGCCAGCATATCTGATTTGCAGGCGCGATCCGCCAACATACAGCAGCAAGTTGAAGCCTGGGAAAACAGCTTTGCTCCCCGGCTGAATGAACTCGAATCGATCTTATTGGATAACCGTTACGCTCAAAATGAACGGCGTATGGCCGAGGAAATTCAGAAACAAATGCTTGCCCTGGGATATAACAGCACAGTGCACAGCCAAATCCGCCAGGAGGAACAATCCAGCCGCCGTGCAGAAGACCAATACCGCCTTTTGGAATCCGCTCGTGCAGCGTTGGTTCCATTACAGCGTGAAATAAAAAATATCCTCCAGCAAATTGAGACTGGCCAGGCCGACATTCTCACCCTCAACCAGGAATGGGAACAGGCATCCGGTAGGCTGCAAACGGACAGTGCCAATTTACCGGATCTAGCCACACTAGAAACTGATGTATATTCACTCAAATCCCAAGAGAATCAGCTCCGCCTGAAAATTGGCAGTGCCAGGCAGCAAGTAGATGTCCTGGATACACAGCGTGCCAAAAAATCTGATTACTCCGCTAAACGAGCCGAGTTCCAGGCGCAGACCGCGCGGTTAAAACTTTTGGAAAAAGCCTTCGGAAAAGATGGTGTGCCGGCCTTGTTAATTGAACAGGCACTCCCAGAAATTGAAGCACAGGCCAATGAATTCTTAGACCGGCTGAGCAATGGGGCGATGTCCATTACATTTGCCACTCAGCGAGATTACCGTGACCGCAGCCGTGAGGACAAGAAAGAAACCCTGGACATTTTAATTAGTGATGCGTCTGGACCGCGGGAATATGAACTATTTTCCGGTGGTGAAGCCTTCCGGGTCAACTTTGCAATTCGCCTGGCACTTTCCCGTGTACTGGCAAAACGCGCTGGCGCCCGCCTGCAAACCCTGGTGATTGATGAGGGTTTCGGCAGCCAGGATTCCGATGGGCGGCAGCGATTAATCGAAGCAATTAACCTGGTTCAAGCTGATTTTGCACGCATCCTGGTCATCACCCACCTGGAAGAATTAAAAGACGCCTTCCCCGCTCGTATTGAAGTAGAAAAGACTGCAGCCGGATCGCGAGTACGGGTATTAACTTCATGACCGAGATTCCTTACCGGGTTGGCTTAATTCAACGGGTGCTGCCAAATTACCGCGCCCCCTTTTTTGACACGCTGGCAGAAGCCTGCCAGAACGGCCTGGGTGTGTTTGCCGGGCAGCCAAGGCAAGAGGAATCCATCGAGACAGCCAAAGGATTGGCAAAAGCGGTTCTTGCCCCAGCAAATAACCTCCATCTCTTGCGTGGACCGTTCTATTTGTGTTACCAACGCGGCATTATTCACTGGCTGGAAAACTGGCAGCCAGATATCTTGATTGTCGAGGCCAATCCCCGCTATTTAAGCACCCCCGCTGCCATCCGCTGGATGAGGTCGCGAAACCGCCCCATTATTGGATGGGGACTAGGCGCTCCATCTGTCAGCGGCGTATTGGCTTCCCTTCGCGAAAAATCCCGCCAGCGTTTCCTGGCTCAATTTGATACTCTGCTCACCTACAGCCAACGAGGGGCTGAAGAGTATGCCCAAACGGGCTTCAATCCACAGCATATTTTTGTCGCACCAAATGCTGTAGCTCCCCGCCCCACCCGGCCAGCCCAGCAGCGCCCAGAACGACCTAGCGGAAAGAAACCGGTTGTAATTTTTGTTGGCCGGCTGCAATCCCGCAAACGTGTGGACCTGCTCTTAAGAGCCTGTGCAGCTCTGCCTCAAGAAAAACAACCAGAGCTTTGGATTATTGGAGACGGCCCCGCACGTCCCGAATTTGAACAAATCGCCCGGTCTGTCTATCCTGAAGCAAAATTTTTGGGCGGTAAGCATGGCGCAGAGCTTGCACCGTTTTTAGAACAGGCCGACCTGTTTGTATTACCAGGCACAGGCGGGTTAGCCATCCAACAGGCTATGTCGTTTGCCCTGCCGGTCATCGTCGCAGAAGGAGACGGCACCCAAAGCAACCTGGTGCGGCCAGAAAATGGTTGGAATTTAACCACCGGCAGCCTGGAAGAATTGACCCGTACCATCGAACAAGCCTTGAGCGACATCCCCGGATTACGCCGGATGGGCGCTGCCTCCTATAAAATTGTGGCGGAAGAAATTAACCTGGAAGGAATGGTGGCCGCTTTTTCCGCCGCCATTCAGACCGCCGCAGCCAAACAATCCCGCTAATGGAGCATTTACAATGCATATTTTGCTGGTAGCAGACGGACGAAGCCCCATCACGCGCCGCTGGTTAGAAAGTGTCACCGCTTTAGGGCATCAGGTTAGCCTGGTCTCTACCTTTCCCTGCCAACAACCGCCTGGAGTCGAGAACTTATTTATCCTCCCGGTAGCCTTCAGTAATTTTGCCAGCGGCGGCCCGGGTCCAGCCAGGTCCGAAAAAATCAATTCATCATCGGCACGGAAATTGGTGAAAAATTTTCGCTCGGTTTTATTAACCGGCCGGTATTATCTTGGACCGCTCAGCCTGCTGGGATATATTCGCAAATACCAGCAGATCGTCGAAGAACTCAAACCTGACCTGGTACACGCCCTGCGCATTCCATACGAGGGGATGCTGGGCAGCTACACACCCCGGCCTTACCCTTTTGCAGTTTCCATTTGGGGCAATGATTTAACCCTCCATGCGCACGGGTCACCCTGGATGCGCAGTCTGACCCACCGCACCTTAAAACGAGCTGATGGTTTGATGGCTGATGCAGCTCGCGACCTGCGTCTTGCCCAGGTTTGGGGATTCTCACCCAAAAATCCCATGCGCCTGGTACCGGGTAACGGCGGCATTGACTTAAACCGCTTGCATAAAGACCGCGTACCGCTAGCTCCGGAATTTAATGCCAAAATTCCCATCGGCATGCCGCTGGTAATTAATCCGCGCGGAATCCGTCCAGCCTATGCCAAAACGGATATCTTTTTTCAAGCGATCCCGCTGGCGCAAGAACGCCGGATCAACACAGCTTTTATTTGCCCGGGTATGGCTGGACAGGCTGAAGCTCAGCGCTGGGTACACCGGCTCAAACTGGATGAGCGGGTAGTTTTACTCCCCCCTCTACCCCAGGGACAATTGTGGGATTTGTTTTCTCGCTGCGCTGTGTCGATCTCTCTCACCATCCATGACGGCACACCCAATACCCTCCTGGAGGCAATGGCTTACGGCTCATACCCCATCGCAGGAGACATTGACAGTTTGCGTGAATGGATTACTCCTGGAGAAAATGGTCTCTTGGTAGAGCCAACCAAACCACAAGCATTGGCAGAAGGGCTGGTAAAAGTATTGGAAAACCCTGCTGCACGGTCCCGCGCTGCGCAAATCAATCTAGAGCGTATATTAGACAAAGCCGAAGTAAGCCAGGTCCGCCCGCAAATAGAGATTTTCTATCAATGGGTGGCGGGATTAGGATAAAATAAATCGTATCAAGACGAACTACAAAAATTTACGTTGGGAGGGATGGTCCATGAATCCGGAAACCGTTGATCGCCTACATGGGATTGCCCTGGGAGCAGCCATTGGAGATGCTCTGGGAATGCCCCTGGAGTTTGGCCTGGCCTCTCCCACGAACCAGTTGATTCGCAATATGCGCGCCGGGCGGCTGCCAGCGGGTAGTTTTACAGATGATACCGAAATGGCCCTGGCATTGGCTGAAACCTTATTGGCCTCAAATCCATTTGACCCAGACGATTTGGTTCGCCGCTTTGTGGAGTGGTACCAGCATGCTCCCAGCGACATCGGGATCCACACCAGCAAAGTGTTGAGTCAGATTGCCAAAGGCATGCCCTGGCGCATGGTCACACAATCAGCATATAAAGCCAATCCATTTAACGCCGGCAATGGCTCCGTCATGCGCTGCTGGCCGGTTGTGATTGCCTATTGGGATCAATCCACGGAATTAATCCGGGTCAGTCAACAACAAAGTGAAGTGACCCATGCACATCCGGAATGTGTGGCAGCCTGTGCCTTCATCAATGTGATGATGGCAGAGATGATCAAAGGCAGCCCGCCTGTTGAAGCCTCGAAAACAGCGTTGGAACAGATTGAAATACCAGATGAACTACACGACATCATTTTGCTGGCACCGCACCGCAAAAGAGAAGAACTGCGGAATACCGGCTGGGTCCGTCACACAATTGAAAGCGCATTATGGGGATTATTTACCACCCACTCTTTTGAAGAAGCGCTCATTCAAGTGATCAATTTGGGTGCAGACGCTGATACCGCTGGAGCAGTGACAGGAGCATTAGCAGGGGCTGCCTACGGCTGTTCAGCGATCCCGCTTGATTGGAAAACTGCCCTGCGCGGTGAATGGCCTTTGAGCAGCGGAGTCATCTGGCATGAACCTGACTTTGCCCGGTTGACCGAACGTTTAGCCAAACTGGTATAGGAAATTAGATCAACCATGACAATCCCTCGCCCTCGTTGGTCCAACCAAACCAAGCTATTGGTGATTGTGTGTTTACTCATAGGCGCTGGATATGTTTTATATAAATTTAGCGTTGCCCTGCCGCCATTAATCCTGGCAGTGATCCTGGCATATGTGCTTTCACCCTTTGTCAATACACTCCATACTCGTTTCCGCATACCGCGTGGATTGGCAATCTTCCTTTCCTATTTACTGGTCATTTTGATCATCACAGCCATTCTGATGGTTATTATCCCCCTGCTGATTAACCAGCTTGGCGGTTTAACCACCAATATTGAAGGTTTATTAAGCCAGGCAGCTCGCTTTTTTGATGAAGACCTGACCATCGCAGGATTTGTTATCAATGGACAGGCGCTGCTTTCACGAATTATCGCTGCGCTGGAAAGTGCGGTGGAACCTGTTTTGGGCGGCACGATTGATGTTGTGACCACCGTATTGGAACTGATCGTCTGGATTGTCTTTATCCTGGTGATTTCAGTATATTTGATTAAAGACAGCCAGTCATTACGCAAATGGTTTTCCAGGCTGATCCCTCCAGTCTATCGCTCCGATGCTGACCGATTGATCAATGAAATCAACACCATTTGGAGTTCATTTTTCCGGGGACAGCTTATCCTTTCCATCCTGGTAACTGGCATTATTTCCATTGAAGGGCTGATTATTGGAATGCCTTTTGCGCTGGTGATGGGTTTTATTGCTGGTCTAATGGAATTTTTACCCAGTGTCGGGCATGGTATCTGGCTGGTTTTGGCCTTATTGGTGGGCTTCTTTGGCGGTTCCACCTGGCTGCCCCTGCCCAATTGGGCTTTTGCCATTTTGATCCTGATTTTACACATCATCTTCACTCAATTCGATTTAAATTACTTAATCCCCCGCATTATTGGCCGCAGTGTCCATTTACCGCCCCTGGTGGTGATCCTGGGGATCGTAGCAGGCGCATCACTGATGGGTGTATTAGGGGTTGTGCTGGCTGCCCCCAGCATCGCCTCGCTGCGCGTACTGCTGCGCTATGCCTATGCGCAAATATTTGACCTGGAACCGTTTGGAGAAGAGTCAACCACTTCCCCTTTGCCCCCTCCCGATCCATTATGGTGGCAAAAACACAGTGTCCGCCTCTCCAAAAAATCCTGACCCCTGGCTGACCAGTAAATTTTTCAATAAAAAATTAAGAAGAATATCCAACCTTCTGGAACGGATGTGCTTTGACTTCCCTTCTTTCCTGGGCTATACTTAAATTCGCCTGGTCGTACAGGCACGATTCCCGTCTGGTCTAATTCTATAAGGAGGGCATTTCAGTATGGCAGCCGAAAGCAAATTTAAGCTCACGTACGGTACGATGTTCAATCCACCCGAGGAGCTGCATATTAATTTTGAAAACGCTTTGGCTCAAGTGAAAGCAAACCTGGGAAAAGAGCACGCAATGATTATCAACGGGAAAGATGTCTTTGCCGCTGATAAGTTTGAGGATCGTAACCCTGCCAATACCGATGTGGTTTTGGGAATTTTCCAAAAAGGCACAGCCAAAGATGCGGAGGCCGCTCTAGCTGCTGCACGCAAAGCATTCCCCATGTGGAGCCGGATGCGCTGGCAAGACCGTGTAGCACTGGTGCGAAAAGCAGCTGACTTAATGGACCAGCGCATCTATGAAATGGGTGTGGTGGTAGCGATGGAAGTTGGCAAAAACCGGATGGAAGCGCTCGGTGATGTTGCTGAGACTGCTGATCTGTTCCGGTATTCTTGTGATCGGATGGAAGCAAATGACGGATTCCTGGTGGAAATGGGGCGTGACCCGTTAGCCGGGTTTATATCAACCAATGTATCCATCTTGCGGCCTTACGGCGTCTGGGTGGTCATCAGCCCGTTTAACTTCCCGGCTGCGCTCACCGGTGGACCCACTGGGGCTGCATTGGTCACCGGCAATACCGTTGTGATGAAACCTGCTACTGATACCCCCTGGACGGCCCGACTCATTGCCGAATGCTTGCGCGATGCCGGCGTACCGGATGGGGTATTCAATTATGTAACTGGTCCGGGCAGCACGCTGGGACAGGCCATCATTGAAAGCCCCGAAGTAGATGGCATCACCTTTACTGGTTCCTATGATGTTGGAATGAAAATCTTCCGCGATTTTGGCATGGGCCGTTGGATCCGGCCAACCATCCTGGAATTGGGTGGGAAAAACCCGGCTATTGTCACCCGCCACGCCAACCTGGAAGACGCGGCGGTCGGTATTGTTCGTTCGGCGTTTGGTCTGCAAGGGCAAAAATGCTCCGCCTGCTCCCGGGTATTCATTGAAGAACCGGTATACGACCCGTTGGTTGCTCGACTGGTGGAATTAACCAACAAACTTGCCATTGGCGATCCGACCGATCGCAAAGTCTATTTGGGACCAGTGGCCAACAAGAGCTCTTACCGCGACTACCAGACCTTTGCCCAGGAACTGCATCAATCTGCCAATGTCCTCACTGGCGGCAAAGTACTGACAGACGGCGAGTATGCCAAAGGATATTTCTGCACGCCCACCCTGGCTGTGGATCTGCCCGCCGATCACCGCCTCTGGCAAGACGAAATGTTCGTGCCCATCACCACGATCGCAAAAGTCAATTCTTTTGCCGAGGCTATGCAGCGCGCCAACCATGTGGCCTACGGTCTGACGGCTGGTGTTTACGGCTCGGAAGAAGAAGTCGCCCAATTCTTTGATCAAATTGAAGCTGGCGTCACATACGCCAACCGCCCGCAGGGTGCAACAACTGGCGCATGGCCCGGATTCCAACCCTTTGGCGGCTGGAAAGGTTCTGGTTCCAGTGGAAAAAATGCTGGCGGCGTTCATTACCTGCAGCTCTATATGCATGAGCAAATTCGTACTCATGTGAAACGCGGGTAAATTCATATGGATTTCTTTTTTCTGGGGGCGCGCTCACCCTGTGCCCCCAGAAAAAATGTTCACCACAGACCCTGATACCTGAATTCATTAGAGTTCATTGTGCTAAGCAATCGCGTTGGAATTTTCTTGATGATGCTGGGGGGATTTACCCTGCTCATCTTTGCTTTTTCGGTACAATCCGATTCCGCCATCGTTTCACTCATGTGCGTTGGATTGGCCTGTTTTTTCTTGGGCTTATTTTTATGGTGGCGCACACCCAGATCAACGCCTTCTACCAGTGAGCGATTCCGGATTTTAAAGTCAAAACCCAAAGCGCCAAAAAGCCAGGGAAAAGACGATAACAAACGAAATGAAGGACGTAACCAGCAAAAAAAATAGCTGGCATCTTATTACACAAAGAAGATAACTGTATGTCCAAACTGTGTTCCCTTTCTGAAGCAATTGCACAATATGTACATGATGGTGATTGTGTCTATGCAGCCGGGTTTACCCATCTCATTCCCTTTGCTGCCGGGCACGAAATCATTCGCCAGGGACGTAAAAACCTGGTTTTAGCCCGCGCTACCCCCGACCTGATTTATGATCAGATGGTAGCCGCCGGATGCGCCCGCAAATTGATCTTCTCCTATATCGGTAATCCGGGAGTTGGTTCTTTGCGGATTGTGCGCACAGAAATCGAAGCCGGCCGCCTGGAATGGGAAGAGTATTCCCACTTTGGGATGATCTCGCGGCTGCAAGCCGGTGCCACAGGCTTACCCTTTATGCCCATGAAACAAACCGCAGCGGTTGACCTGGAAAAATCGAACCCACAATACCGGCGGGTGACCGACCCATACACTGGGCAGGAAGTGGTGGTGGTCCCTGCGCTCAATCCGGACGTGGCGATTGTGCATGTCCAACGTGCCGATGAAAATGGCAATGCCCAGATTTGGGGCATCTTGGGTGAACAGAAAGAAGCCGCCTTTGCTTCTAAACATGTCATTTTGACTGCGGAGGAGATCGTCTCCCCGGAAATTATCCGCTCCGACCCTAACCGGACGCTCATCCCCGAATTTATTGTGGATGCAGTTTGCCATGTACCGCATTGTTCGCACCCATCGTACACCCAGGGGTATTATGACCGGGACAACAATTTCTATCTAGAATGGGACAAGATCACTGAAACCCCGGAAGGTGTGAAGGCCTGGTTGGATGAATGGGTCTATGGTGTTCACGACCGAGATGAATACTGGCAAAAATTAGGCACAGAAACCCACGAACGCCTGAAAGTTGCACCTTTAATGAGCACCCCGGTCAATTATGGAGCGTATTGATATGAGTTACACTGCCTCAGAATTAATGACTGTCAACTCCGCCCGTTTATTACGGGACAAAGACGTAGTATTCGTGGGCGTTGGCATTCCCAACCTGGCTTGCAACCTTGCCCGGCGTACTCATGCGCCCAACCTGGTCATGATTTATGAAGCTGGGGTGATTGGCGCACGCCCGTCCCGTTTGCCGCTGTCCATTGGCGATCCGACCCTGGTTTCCGGCGCAGATTCGGTTTGCAGCATGTATGATATTTTCACATTTTACCTTCAGCGCGGAAACGTTGATGTCGGTTTCCTGGGCGGCGCACAAATTGACCAGTTTGGCAATATTAACGCCACCGTGATTGGTGATTACAATCATCCCAAAGTCCGCCTGCCCGGTTCGGGTGGATCGATGGAAATTGCAGCCTGGGCAAACCGCTGCTATGTTATGACCCCCCATCAAAAGCGGCGCTTCCCAGCTAGAGTAGATTACCGCACATCAGCGGGATTTTTGAGCGGGCGTGCTGAGCGGGAGGCAACCGGAGTCCGCGGCGGCGGACCGCAGGCTGTGGTCACCAACCTGGGAATTCTTGAGCCTGATGAAACCGGAGAATTGATCCTGACCGCCTTGCATCCCGGCGTTACCGTGGAACAGTGCCAGGAAAACACCGGCTGGCCATTAAAAACAGCCGCACAACTGCGTGTGACAGAACCACCCACCGAAGAGGAATTGCGTATCTTACGCGAAGAACTCGATCCACAACGAATTTATTTGAGCTAAAAATAACGACTTCCGAGGTCAAAATTTCTCGGAAGTCGTTTTATAATTAGGACTATGAATACACCACCCATCGAAGTATTAATTACAGTTAAATTCCCGGAAGAATTTCTACAACCGTTAAAAGAAATTTCTCCCCGGCTGCATATCACTCTGGAGCCTGCCCGAAAACCAGAGGAAATTGCGGATGAAGTATGGAAGCGGACAGAAATTCTTTATACGGATCGCGCAGTCCCAGAACCAGGCCTGGTACCCAATCTGCGGTGGGTTCAATTTCATTATGCGGGATTGGATTTAATCAATCACACCGCGTTAATGCAGAATAAACAAATCCTCTTTACGGGGTTAAGCGGGGCCTCCGCACCGCAAGTAGCTGAATATTCACTGATGATGCTTCTGGCTTTAGCCCATCGTATGCCCGAGATTATCCAAAACCAAAATCGAGCAGAATGGCCAAAGGATCGATGGGAACGATTTAGCCCGCAAGAATTGCGCGGCAGCACCGTTGGGCTGGTTGGTTACGGCAGTATTGGGCGTGAAATTGCCCGCTTGCTCCAGCCTTTTAATGTCACCATACTTGCAGCCAAACGCGATGCCATGCACCCGCAGGATCAAGGCTATATGCCGGAAGGTCTCGGAGACCCAGAGGGAAATTACTTCCACCGCCTTTACCCAATGGAAGCTCTGAAATCAATGCTAAAAGCCTGTGATTTTGTGGTTGTTTCACTGCCATTAACCGCTTCAACACGAGGATTAATTGGAGAAAGCGAATTAAACGCAATGAAATCAACCGCCTGCCTGGTGGATGTTGGTCGAGGGGGTGTAATTGACCAGGCGGCTTTAATCGAAGCACTGCAAAACCGGAAAATTGCTGCCGCGGCGTTGGATGTGTTTACAGAAGAACCCTTGCCAGCCAATAATCCATTATGGAAAATGTTAAATGTGTTGGTGTCACCGCATGTGGCCGGAATCAGCCCACACTATCAAAAACGTGCCGTTCCGCTGTTCGCTGAGAACTTAAGACGGTATGTTTCCGGCGGCACATTGTTAAACCTGTTTGATCCGGAACTTGGATATTAATGTTGAAAGAGAACGATTTAAAGCATGAAAGACTTTCATAACCACTCTTTAAAAGTTGTAATTTTTGACCTCGGTTTCACTTTAATTAATTTCGAAGGCATCTGGCCAAAAGCATTGGAAGAGTCTTACCGGGTTTTATATACACAACTGGTTGAAGCCGGGTTAAAGCTGGATGAACAAATCTTTTTAAGCCAATATACCCGGCGGATTCGGGAATATTACGAACAGCGCGATACGGAATTTATTGAATATACTACTGAATGCGTTGTTCGCGATTTGCTTTCTGAATTCGGCTACCCAGATTTGCCAGAGAAGATCGTGCGTCCAGCCATTAATGCCATGTACGGCAGCACGCAGCAATACTGGCAAATCGAACCGGACACAATCCAAACGTTGTCCATGCTGAAAGATCTTGGGTACCGCCTGGGATTAATCTCCAACGCTGGAGACGACCAGGATGTTCAGACCTTGATTGACAAAGCTCAAATTCGCCATTTTTTTGAACAAATCATCGTTTCCGCAGCGGTTGGCATTCGGAAACCGCACCCGCGCATCTTCCAGATGGCAATGGATCATTTTGGCACTTCGCCTCAGGAGATGGCGATGGTCGGTGATACGCTGAGTGCTGATGTCTATGGAGCGAACCAGATGGGTATGATCAGTGTATGGATTACTCGCCGAGCCAATCGCCCGGATAATGCTGAAATCCAACACGCAGTTATTCCGCACATCACCATCGCTACCCTGGCCGAATTGCCTGAGCGGCTTAACCATTGGGCAGCCTAACCGGTATAAAATCAAAACTCCCCCGGCTGGCACCGTATCTTGCGCTGGGAAGCGGCATCCTGGCATTAAGCTTGTCGTCTTTGTTTGTCCGTTGGGCTGCCGGCGCACCGGGGAGTGTTACTTCATTTTACCGGATGCTGGTCGCATCATTGATATTTCTGCCATTCTTTCTGCGCCAACCCAAAGCAGATAGGAAAATCACCGTACGCTGGTGGTACCTCCCGCTCCTTGGCGGTCTGTTTACTTCTTTGGATCATGCCGCCTGGAGCACAGCGATCAATGATACCCGGGTAGCTACAGCCACGTTACTCAACAATCTGGCACCACTATGGGTTGCTCTTATTGCAGTCATCTTTTGGCATGAAAAATTAACCCCTCGGTTTTGGCTGGGTTTAGTTTTTACTTTTAGCGGCGCGGCTGTGGTGCTGGGAAACGACTTTTTGGCTTCGCCCCATTTGAACCAGGGTAATCTCCTTGCCCTGGGGTCCAGCATATTTTACGCCGCATATTTTCTAATCACCCAAAAAGGCCGCCAACATTTTAAAACCCTGCCGTATATTTTCTTGATCTGTGCGACAAGTACCGTCATCCTATTGGGAATCAATCTTATATTCGGGCTGCCGATGACTGGTTTCCCCTTGCCCACCTATCTTGCCTTTCTCGGAGCAGGATTAATTTCCCAAGTGGTTGGTTATTTTTCGGTCGGCTACGCTTTAGGGCATCTTCCCGCATCGGTAGTCTCACCGACTATGATCTTGCAGCCAGTCATCACCGCCCTCATGGCCATCCCATTGGCTGGAGAAGCCCTGGTACCTGCGCAATGGATTGGCGGTCTGGTTGTGCTGATTGGAATTTTCTTCATCAATAAAGCGCGTGAAGAAGCTGCAAAAAAAGCCTTTCAAGACAGCTAGGCCGGCCTGGCTCAATCCTGAATATCCTGGTCAACCACCAACAAATGGGGTTCTTTTGCTACGATTTCTTCCAAAAAGACCGTAACCACCCGCGGATCAAATTTTTTCCCGCTTAGAGACCGGATATGCTCAATCACCCGATCCTGCGGCCATCCCTTGCGGTAAGGACGATCATAGCTCAATGCATCCCAAACATCCACCACGGCAAAGATCCGTGCGGCCAGAGGAATTTGCTCCCCTTTCAAGCCGTTGGGATACCCTCGCCCATCCCATGATTCGTGGTGCGCGTATGGAATATCGATTGCCGGACGTAAAAAATCAATGGCAAAAAGCATTTCGCGGGCATATTCAGGATGTCTGCGCATAATTTCCCATTCAGCATCGGTTAATTGATCTTGCTTCAGTAGAATGCTATCCGGAATACCCATCTTGCCAATATCATGCAGCAGCGCACCCCGGCGAATATGCATCAGTCCTTCCTCACGAATTCCCATTGCCCGCGCTAAAGCAACCGTCAACTCAGAAACGCGCTTGGAATGCCCTTCCGTCTCCCCATCACGCAATTCCAATGCACGCGCCCAACCTTCAATGGTTGCTTCATAGGCCAGCTTCAATTCCATATTGGCTTTTTGCAAATCTTCAAACAAGGTCGCATTATCAATGGCAATTGCAGCCTGGTCAGCTAAAGCCTCCAGAAACCGCATCCATTCCGGTTCCGCTCTTAACGGAGCGCGGTTGAATATTTCCAGCACTCCCTTAACCACCCCTTTGGAAATTAAAGGCACAGCTATATAGGCAATAAAAGATTCGCTCTTAAAATGTTCCTGTCGCCAATCATCATCTGGATCAAATTCCAAATTTGGCACAAAGATTGGTTTGCGCTCAATAGCTGCCCGGCCGGCATAAGTTTGGCCTAACCGCACCCGCACGGTTTTAATCAGACTCGTCCGGAACCCTTGACCTGTGGCATAAGCCAGCTCCTGAGCCTTTGCGTTTAACAGTAATACACTGGCTGCATCAACTCCTAACTGGGCAATCACTTGCTCTAATAACACCCGCAAAGTAAGTGGCAAATCCATACTGGCGGTAATCGCCATATCCACAGCCCGCAATGCCGCCATGTGCTGCAACTGGCGTTGAATTTGATCTTCCGCGCGCCTGCGTTCGGTGCTGTCTGAAAACATGTCCAGCGTTGCTGGCTGGCCTTCCCAGATAATCCGTACTGCATGCAAATCAATCCAACGCACATCACCGGCCCGGGTGAATACCCGAATAGAATATTGATCAATCACATCCTCGCCGGAAAGTCTGCGCCGGTAACGATCAATCACCATATCCCGGTCTTCCGGGTGAATCATTTCTGCAATTTTGATCTGGTGCAGTTCAGCATTCGTATAACCCAATATTTCTGTGGCACGCGGGTTAGCAAACACAAAATATTCACCGCAAGAGACGACCACGCCTTCGGTGGCGTTATCTACCAGCAAGCGGTAATCTTCTTCCCTCTTCTTGAGAGCTTCCTGTCTCTTCCTGGCTAAGTTGCGCAGCGAATTGATCAAGATCAAGAAACCGACAAAAATCAATAAAATAATAGAGGTAACGATAATGGCGATTCTCACCTGAGACTGGTTATCCGGTTCTTCATAAACACCAAACCACTTCTCATGGATTTGGTCAAATTCGCCTGTCTGGTTCAGGATGTATAAACCTTCATTTAGAACAGATAATAAGTTTTCATTGCCCTGTGCAACCGCGAAACTATATTTCCAGGCGGGTAAATTCACACCCACCCGGCGGATATTGGTTAAATCTAAATTGCTGATTAAATATTGCCCTTGAACTTTGTTGATCAAGGCGCCGTCGTACTTTTCATCATCGATCAATTGCAGCGCATTCGCAACATTCTGGACCAAAATAATGTGGGTGGTTAAATTTTGCTGGTTGAGATAATCCTGCATCACCCCGCCCTGCTGGACCACAATCGATTTATCTTTAATATCTTCGATGGATTGGATGGAAGAAGAGGCAGGCACAAATAAATCAAAGGTCAGGTATGTATGCGGAACGGAAAAATCATACTGTTGATTGCGCTCATCCGACTGCGCCATGCCAAGCAGCATATCCAATTCACCTGTAATGACCTTTTCGCGCACTTCGGTCCAGGGACCGAAGTCAAACTCAATCTGAAAGCCCATTTCTCGAGCCACCGCCCGAATCAAATCAACATTAAATCCAACCGGTTTTCCGTCTTGAAGATATTCATAGGGCGGGTAATTTTGATCTCCACCGACCCGAACAATGATCTTTTCCGGCTCGGAGGTAGGCGGAGGATTGCCGTTTTGTTGAGGCAGTGCAAAATCGTTTGGATAGCCTTGAACCGAAGAAACGCCCAAGAACAAGATCAAAGCAGCAAAGAGGAAAGAAATCCAACCCCTGTATCTAAGCATGGTG
>JAJUJY010000111.1 GCA_029265085.1 Chloroflexota bacterium | reverse complement strand
GCGCGCGCTGCACGCGGAGCTGGACGGTCTTTTGAAGATGAATCGGTCAAATGGAATGTTCCTCTCCGCTATATTATAAACACCGCTCGCTCTCATTTTGTGACAGATCTTTATGACCGACAGGACGAGATCAGAATCACCCATCCGGGCAAAGAGAATCACCCATTCTGGTACCGCAGGGGTGGAAGAAATCCATGCGCAAACGGGTTATGCTGATATTAGCCTTGAACACGGAGGGAATAAGATGAAAATTTATTGGGGCGGCATTCTTTTGGTAGCAGCCGGATTGTTATTGACGGCCTGCACGGCATCTTCTACAGCGATTAAGGCGGGGGAATTATCGATTGAAGACGCCTGGGTGCGCGCTGCCGCGGTGATGGGACAGACCAAAGACAGCATGCACACGGCTGGAGAGGCCGGTACCAATACCGCCGCCTTCTTCACCATTCGCAACCAGGGCAGCCAGCCCGACCGGCTGCTGGCAGTGGAAAGCACTGCCGCCAAAGCCGTAGAAATCCACCAGACCAAAATGGAAAATGACATCATGCGCATGTCCCCTTTACCGGATGGCATTGAAATCCCGGCCGGCGGAGAAGTCAGCCTGGCACCCGGCGGGCTGCACATTATGCTGATCGGTCTGAAGGAAGACCTCAAAGCGGGCAGCAGCCTGGAATTGACCCTGGTCTTTGAACAGGCCGGGCGGGTCAGCCTGACTGTGCCGGTGAAAGGAATGGAGTGACAGGGGCGTGGTGAGTGGTGGGAAGTTGACGGTGGTCAGTAGCCAGTAATCAGAATTGATGACTGCCGCCTGGTCTTTGATTTCATGCAGCAGCAAGGCAAGAATGTTCACACGGCCTGATGCTGATTCAAGTGGCTCGCATTGTAATCGATGTTTACCATAGGAAAGTTGCAGGCGGAAGGTAAAATTATTTAGAAGAAAAACCTGTGAGGTCTTGCAAACCTCACAGGTTTGATTTAGAGGATCCTCACCTCCGCTCGTCAAATCATTGACCATTTTTCCCCCCATCTCCGGATGCCGCTTCCATCCTATAATCCGCGGTTCCGTAAATCAGGGAACCTTTTTACCATTTTTCCCCCCAGTTCCGGATGTAGCCTCCATCCTATAATCCGCAGTTCCGTAAATCAAGGAACCTTTATTCCATTTTTCCCCCCATTTCCGGATACCGCTTCCATCTTCCAACCCACATATCCGTAAATCAAGGAACCTTTATTCCATTTTTCCCCCCATTTCCGGATGTAGCCTCCATCCTATAATCCGCAGTTCCGTAAATCAGGGAACCTTTTTACCATTTTTCTCCCCATCTCCGGATGACACTTCCATCCCATAATCCGCAGTTCCGTAAATCAGGGAACCTTTTTACCATTTTCCCCCCATCTCCGGATGTAGCCTCCATCCTATAATCCGCTGTTCCGTAAATCAGGGAACCTTTTTACCATTTTTCCCCCATTTCCGGATGCCGCTTCCATCCCATAATCCGCAGTTCCGTAAATCAGGGAACCTTTTTACCATTTTTCCCCCCATTTCCGGATGTAGCCTCCATCCTATAATCCGCTGTTCCGTAAATGGGGGGAACCAAAGGGGGGCGAATGCAGAAATCCTTATAATTGATATCGCACACTGCTTGTTGACATATTCTCCATTACCAATGTTAGAATAAACACACATTAAAACATGATGGAGATATCAATGCAGAAAAAGAAAAATAGATTGCTCTGGTATGGAGGAATAATCATAACCCTTATCCTGTTAACCTCTTGCGCAGGGCAATCCCCGGAAATACCAAACAACTGGCAGTCGTTCACCAGCCAGCTTGATTCGACTATACCGCAGCTCATGCAGCGATACCATGTCCCCGGTGCGGCTGTGGCATTGGTCCATGACGGTGAGATGGTTTGGACCAAAGGCTATGGCCAGGCCAATCTGGCCACCCAAACCCCGGTGACATCAGAGACCGTCTTTCAGGCAGCCTCGATTTCCAAAACCCTGACCGCCTGGGGAGTAATGCGCCTGGTAGAACAGGGCAAGATCGATCTGGATGCACCTGCAGAACGGTACCTAACCCGTTGGCAGCTTCCTTCTTCCGAGTATGATTCATCCCAGGTCACGATCCGGCGTCTGCTCAGCCACTCCGCCGGGCTCTCTGTGGGCGGTTATCCTGGCATTTCCCCGGAACTGCCTCTGCCCTCGCTGGAAGAATCGCTCTCCGGAAACTATGACGGAGCCAGGCCGGTTAAAATCGTCCGCGAACCGGGCACCGCATATCAATATTCCGGTGGTGGATACACACTGCTCCAGTTAGTCATCGAGGAAGTGAGCGGAGAGAGCTTCTCAACCTTTATGCAGCGAGAAGTGTTGGACGCGTTAGGCATGTCGCACAGCAGCTTTGAATGGCGTGACGATTTGCGGCCAGCCACAGCGACCGGTTATAACGAAAAAGGCCAGCCGGAACCAAACTTCCTTTTCACCGAAAAAGCAGCCGCTGGTCTGTACACAACCGCACCCGATCTTGCCCGGTTTGCTCTGGCTGAAATGGATGCCAACAACGGCATTCTCAGCCCGGAATCGATTGGATTAATGCACTCCGCTGTCATTCCGGTGGATGGAATCACCAGCCTTTTTGGGAATGCCTATGGTCTGGGCCATACGGTGGACAGCTTACCCGCTGGATGGGTCACAGTCGGACATAGCGGCGGCAACCAGGGCTGGAAACTGCAATACCAGGCAATTCCTGAAAAGAAAGCCGCGATCGTTATCCTGACAAACAGCGACAATGGCAGTAATATCAATGCGGATCTGCTCGGTATCTGGACCGAATGGGTTGGGGCCGGTAAAATCAAGGTCGCTCAAACGCACGATACCCTCCGGCTGGTTACAGGTTTACTGGCTGGCTTACTTGGACTTGGACTACTCGCCAAACTGGTTGTCTTTTTCAGGCAAATCGCCCATAAACAGCGGGTGTGGTTCTGGACTCTTCCCAAGAAATCCGCGGGGACGATAGTTCGATTCATCGGTTTCATCCTTACAGCAATCTTATTGGCCGCAGCCTGGTTGGCAGCTTTTCAACCCATTCTTTCCGGATTTGCGCCGGTTCAAACCCCGTGGTTGATGATCGTGACGCTGGGTTGGTGTGTGTCAATCCTGTTGAGCGCATTAACCAGCAAGCCAAAATAAACCACCGCTTAATTAAACCGGCCTGATTCTATCGAATGGATTGTCAGGCAGCATGAATTGAGAAAAGCCAGGTGCAGCGCGGGAAAGTCTATGGATGGAATGCGCTGTGCCTGGTTCTGTATTAAACCCTCCTGAGGTCAGGCCGGGCGAATCAGACTGAACTTTACCAGCTCCCTCTCTTAGGAATGACGCTACACACCCCGGTTCAGGTGTTGCTGGGATTGATGCTGTTTAATTTCGAAATTTTTGAAAATAAAATCTATGGCTTGTATAATATATTACAATGGACTTTGATTAATCAGGGGGATTTTGTTTTTAACAAAAAACGGTAATATATGCGATTTTGCTGGATATAGAGTGTTGGCACCCTCCTTAAGGGGTAAACAATATTTGAAAAATCATGGTATTGAAAACGGAGTTGGTACCTGGAAGATCAAAAGGTGAACTCAAAGGATTTGCTTTCTCATGGATGAGGATAAGTTTCAGACACTGCGCGGTTTTCTCTTAGGACAGGAGCCTGATGAGGATCCTTGGTTTTCCTATTCAGCAACTTTGAGAATCTTTGGAGAAAACTTAGATTTTGACGAGATTGAGGCAAATTTAGGGGTAGCTCCAACGCACACTCATCGAAAGGGCGACCAAAAAGGTCCCCGGTCAGCACCCTTTCCACATGACATGTGGTCCTATACCCCATCGATCAATATCAAAAGAGAATTACCAGAGCATATTGAAATTCTCTGGTCAGCGATCAAACATGCAAAGGAGTACTTGCGAAATCTGAAAAAGGTAGCCTCTGTAGATGTTTCTCTGTCGTATGATTCCAATATTGATATGGCAGGGTTTGAAATTCCTCATACCTGTCTCGAAATGTACACAGAATTAGAAATCCCATTTGGCGTGTCGATTGTTACAGCATAAAACGTGCCAACAATGCGTGCATCTGGCGTATGGGATTCTATACGTATTTTGAGCCTTTTTCTGGCTTCAAGGTTTTCCTTTTCTGCAAAACACAATCCACACAAACAAAGCCAGCCGTTAAGTACCAGGTCATATAATTGAAGGAGAGATCGTCATGCAAAAATCAATTCTATCCTTATGCCTTATTTTCGGATTACTGGCGACTTTAATTAATGGGTGCGCTCCTACGACAACACCCGAGGTATCAATAACGTCTGAGCCTATGTCGGAGGAATCGCATGAGATTTATGCTGGACCTACTGGTAATCCAGCAATGCCTTTCATCATAATTCACCAAAGCGGGGAAAACTTAATTTTGATCCAGGACATTAATTCTTCCAATGTCACGGGCAGTGTTTGGAATTCTGCTGACGGACAGTCTGTTGTGATTTATACGGACAGTAACGGACTTCCAACAAGCACTATAATTGGAGAAGATGTTATTCTCTATTCAAACTACACCAATACCACGGTAGATGTAACAGTTTTTCAGGAAAATGGAACAAGCGAAACTTTTCAGGTAGAAATTGATACGAATCTCCTTAATAAAATCACATCGCGCGTTGATCCTTCCGATATGTTCGTTTCCTTATCAAGAACGAATTCTCAACAAGATCAGCGAAACAAATGGTTTTGGATAAAATCGGGGATGTATATGCTGGGGGTGGTGGGGTGTACAGCAGGTGTATTAACAATGACACAGGGTATGGCTTTACCAGCGCTTTATACATTGGCCACGATTTGTTCAGGCACAATTCTAAATACAGTAGCTGAAACGGGAAAATTATTAAATATTGACGTTGGAAGCCTGGAATCTGCAAATAAAATTTCAAGCATTAAAAGTTGCGCAACCGCTACTGGAATGTGGGATATTAAGGAATGTGTCGATTTGCTGATATCAGATGCGGAAGAACAAGAAAAAATTGCCGCTTTGAATCTTTCAAATCCTAATTATTCGGGTTTGCAACAGGGCACTATCCAATTTGGAAATGCACCTGCTGCACCTTCTCCGGGTGTATATGCGATTGGTAAAGAATACAGCATGCCATTATCTGAATGGAGTACACAACTTGATTACATAGAGGTTTTAGATAATGGTAATTTGTTAGTAGTAAATTTATGGACCAACAATCATAAGGAATGTGCTTATCAAGGAGATTGTGATGTATATTGTCCAGAGGAAAATGATGACGAAAATGCCATAATGCAATTGTCTAACGGCACGAATATCACACCAATTGAGACTAGCTGCACAAACGCGAGAGGACAATCATGGATTGTACAGCCAGGAGAGACCTTTATTGACTGGGCAATTTATCCCCCATTAGAAAATGGGACAGAACCTTTTAATATTATCTGGTATTCAATTGGAAGTGTGGATAATATCATTCTAGTATCTAATCCTTAAAAAGCGCTTACCAGAGCGTGCCACCATTTCCATTCCACCTGCGGAACAATCAGCCTAACACTTGAGATCGCCCGTCAGGGGTGCCGAAAATGCAGCAGACATATTCTGGCCTCGAGTTTTCTTTGCTCTCCAACAAAATCCACGCCACCCATCCGCAAGGACCGCAAACCGTCAGGCACTCGGTTAATTTTTTCAGGAGGATTTGCGCTATGACGCAACAGGTAAAAGACCAATATGCTTCAAGCAAAAACCTTGAAACGCGGATGAGCATATATCAATATTCGGTGGATAAGAAACCATTTTCAAAATGGATTGCTGAACAGATAATTCCAGCGAGCAATGTGAAAATTTTAGAGTTAGGCTGCGGCACAGGCGGTTTGTGGAAAGATTTACAAGACTCATTTATTCATTGCGAAATTACTTTATCCGATTTTTCAGCAGGCATGCTCCAAAAATCAAAAGAAAATCTTGGCGAAAACGGGTTTAGATATGAGTTAATCGATTTTCACAATATTCCATATCCCGATAACACATTTGACATCATTATTTCAAATCACAACTTATATCATGCGAAAGATTTGGATAAAGTTCTTGGCGAAATATCAAGAGTCATGAAAGAAGGCGGAGTATTTTATTCAACCACAAGCAGTGCTGAAAATATGACCAGCCTGCGAGATCTAATTGGTATTACGGATGATACGCTATGGCCAAACAGCGTAGTTGTATCTTCGTATGGGGCAGAAACGGGAATTGCGATTCTGTCTCGCTATTTTCAAGATGTAGAGCGGCGATTTCATCAGAATGAATTACGAATAACGGAACTTGACCCAATCATTAATTATTTTTTGTCAGTTCGTGACGAACGTGTTCACCAAATCGTTAAACAGTCAATAAATACAATCCAAAATAAATTCGAAACCGAGTTTCGTCAGTACGGATATTACAAGGTGCAAACCAAAGGATGTATATTTATTTGTAGAAAGCACTCGAATCAATAAAAACGCTTAATAATGCGTACATGCGGAGGCTTCTCCTTCAACCCAAAAGCCCTTCACCGGTAACACCTGCGATTGAGCTATGTTCTGGGTCACAGCTTTTTAGGACGATTGGAAAGCAGCTGTTAAAAAAATGTGTACGAGGAGTAATTTCATTTGATTGATATCAATACATTCTATTTGAGTTCGGGAGATGTGGAGCTGCGCCGGATCTATGCCGGTGACTTGCTTGCGCTTTACGAAGTGTATTCTGACCCCGAAGTGATGCGCTTTGCCAGTGATCCGCCCTTTACTTCAGTGGAAATGATGCACCAATTTTTTACAAGCGTTGAACAAGGGTATCAAACAGGGGCATACTATGAGTTAGCCATTGTATACCAGCAAGACAAAGTTATTGGCACCTGTTCTTTGCATTCGATTAATTGGCCGCAGCAACGGGCGGAAATTGGTTTTCTTTTAAATCGGCATTATTGGCGGCGCGGTATTATGTCAGAAGTATTGCGGATCTTCCTGCACTATTGTTTTGGGGAGTTAGCTATTAACGTATTGGAAGCAGAAATTGATGAAAAGAATATTGCCTCGCGAAAGCTTGTCACTCAAATGGGCTTTAGGCCGGTTGCGGGTGAAGCGCTGAAATTTTGCCGCTGCAGCGAATGGGAAATGCCCTTCAGTTAGAAAGACCGAAGAGCATTGGTGGGGATTTTAAAAACGATCGGACTACTCCGGCGCAGCCCGATCCGATGGGCTGATTTCAAACTGGAACACTTCCTCCAGCGGCAGGTTAAATGTCCTGGCAATTCGGAAAGCCAATTCCAGTGACGGATAGTATCTTCCCTGCTCCAGCGCAATCACCGTCTGGCGGGTGATTTCCACTTCATCAGCTAACGCTTGTTGGGTCATCTCACCCGCGTGAAACCGGAGTTCACGGATGCGATTGCGGATTACGAAATTTGTTTTACCCATACATCAACTTCCGGTAGCCCAAAATGATAGTGACGTAATACACAAGGTTTGAAATCACAAACCCCGCAAACAGCGTGTGAACAGCAGTCAGCGCCTGCAGCCCGGAAATCGAAACGAGCGAGGAGGCAGTTGACAGATCCAACCCAGCGGCTCCAACCGCTGCGCCCAGGCACCATGTCACCACCACAAAAACCAGGACCAGCCCAGCCACACGCGCAGCCCGCAGATCAATCAGTTTATCCAGCTCGTCCGCCAAAGGGATATCACCGCGCTTTCGAATCGAAGCGGTTGCAGCAGCATTGACCAGGTGGAAGCCAGCCAACAGGACCGCCAGAACCACTACCGCCGCAGCAAACAGTCCAATGAATGCCTGTGGATTCTGGAGGACAATAATAAAGTAGGGGACAAAGACCCCCACAATCGACACCAGACTGAACCAGGCGCTTTTTTCGCGAAATGACATGGCAATTCTCCTTAGTTTCAAATTTGTATATGTATGTTACACCATACATAATGTAAATTCAAGATTACATTAAGCGCGGATTTTAAAACAGCTATCAGGGTGAGCCGAATATGAAAAGTGCTTGAGCCGGCTCAATTTTGAAAATGGGGAACCATTCCGGGGCAAGATGGGCGGCGATTTTGCCTGTGATCTCACACAGAAAACAGCTAAACTTCGTATTGCACCCGGCTTGCCCTGCCAATCACTCCAGCGAGCGGATGAACACGGGCTTTACCCTTCTCTTCCAACCTGATTATGGTAAAATACCTCTCCGCACCGGTCTGCCGGTGCGATTTTGCCTTTACATGGATCGATATGACTCGTAACCAGTTGTCTTTGGTTTTTTGGATTGCTCTTTTAGGCGCCTGGGGCATTGGTGCCTGTGCCCTAATCGCCCCCGTTGGCGGGCAAAAACCCGTTGAAGAAATCACCCTCACCCCCAGCCTGCCCGCCTCACCGACTGCTCTCGCGCCTACCGCTGCCCCCCCTGCGCTGCGCATCGAAACCCGGCAGTTGCAAGAAAGCCAGGCGGACCCGCGCCTGGTGGTTTTTGCACAATTCCCAGCCCTGGCCAGCGAGGCAGTTGATGAACGCACCCTGGCGTTCGATTCTGCTGTGGAGCGCCTGCTCTTTGATGACCTGGCTGTCTTCAAGCAGACTCTGACGCAAAACCCGCCCCCCGCTGAACTGGCAGCCCTGGACAGCACGTTTCTCACCGGCTATTCGGTGCAAAGCGCCACCGATGCACTGGTCTCAGTGCGTTTCAATATTTCCTCCTACTATGCCGGTGCCGCCCACCCCTTCCCCTATACGCTGACATTGAATATTGACCTGCGCAGCAATCGTGTGCTGGAGCTTGCTGACCTGTTCCAGCCTGGCAGCGATTACTTGGAACGCATTTCGCAAATCTCGCTGCGTGAACTGGAAAAGACAGGCATGATGGACAACCCGGACGGCGCTGCAGCACGCGAAGAAAATTTTGCCCGCTGGGTGATCAATCCCGCTGGATTAACCATCATTTTTGATGTATACCAGGTAGCCGCGTATGCTGCCGGTCCGCAGGAAGTGCTCATCCCCTGGAGCGACCTCACAGACTTGCTCAGCGAGGATTGGCGCATCCCGCTCTCTGCCTCCGCACTGAGCGTGGATCAAGCCGATGTGCCGGTCCGGATGCCGTGAGAAGACGGTGACGGAGATATATGTAATCGCAACCTGAATTTTTATAGAAGAAAACCTGTGAGGTTTTGCAGACCTCACAGGTTTGATTTAAGGTAACCTCGCCTCCGCTCGTCAAATCATTGACCAATTTCCCCCCATTTCCGGATACCCCCTCCATCCTCCAACCCACATATCCGTAAATGGGGGGAACCAAAGGGGGGCTGCTATTCCCACTTCCCACAATTTCCCTCTTGACAATCTTCCAGAACACCGTATAATAAGTTTACACTGTTCACTTATTGAGAGACAATCATCATGGTTACCCCGCGCGAAAGAAGGCACGATCTCACCAAACAAAAAATCCTGGATACCGCCCGCAATATCCTGGTCAGCCAGGGGATGCAGGGCTTATCTATGCGCACTCTTGCCAAAGAGATCGACTACTCTCCTTCGGCCATCTACAAATATTACGACAGCAAAGAAGCAATCCTCCAGGCCATCCGCGAAGAAGGCATTGCGCTGAGTTCTGCAATGCAGGTCGAAGCGATCAACCAGGCAGAGTCTCCCGCCGATAAACTGTTGGCCTCCGGGCGCGCCTACCTGCGTTTTGCCGAGCTGTACCCGGAGCATTACCTGCTTCTTTTCACCACCCGCGACCTGCCCCCCGAAAGCATCCAGGCAATTTTCAATGATCCCAAATTTACCGGCCTGCCGCAAATCATTCAAGACGGAATTGACCAGGGAGTTTTCCGCCTGCCCCCCGGATACACTCCGGACCTGCTCGGAATGCAGGCCTGGGTGACCGTTCACGGTATTGCCATGCTTAAACTGGGGCTGCTACATTCGGCACAGGAAGAATTTAATCCTGTTGCAGATCAGATATTGCAAACCTTCATCAACAGCTTTCAGAACCCGTAGAAATTTTTTTAATTCAAAGTGAACACCATTCACTTATCGAGATATGTTTACCAACACGTCATGGAGAAATGGAAATGATTGGAAAATTATTGATCACATTTGCCACCCGCGCCGGGTCAACCGAAGAAATCGCTGGTGAAATTGCTGCGCAAAACTCCCTCCGCGGCAGTTCTGTCACACTCCTGCCCGTAAAAGAGGTACGCGATTTGACCGTTTATGATGCAATCATCGTAGGCAGTGCTGTACGCATGGGTCAGTGGCTGCCCGAAGCTCTCAACTTCGTCAAAAGCCATGCAGATACCCTGAACAACATGCCAACCGCCTTCTTCAGTGTCCACGGGAACAACCTTAGCGATGATCCGGCCAGCCGGACAGCCCGCCTCGCCTATCTGGATACCGTTCGGATGCTGGTGATGCCAAAGTTTGAGGGCTTTTTTGCCGGCTGCATTGATGCAAACCGGCTTGGCCTGATCGACCGGATGATTCTGAAAGCTGTAAAAAGCCCGCAAGGCGATTTTCGCAGCTGGGATGTAATCCGTACCTGGGCTAATTCCATATTTCCTGGATAAGGTATGAAAGAAAGATGAACATGAAACCAACCAATCTGTTTAACACACCCAAAATTCTCTCTATAATCGTTGCTGTTTTGGTGCTCATCTGCACCCTGGCCGGTTTGCTGATTCCCAACTTTTACGCGGTGGAAGATCCAATCTTGTGGGCTGGCACGTACTCCCAAGATATATTTTCTCTGCTGGGCGTACCGGCATTGATCTGGGCGCTTTTTGCCGGATCGCGTGGTTCGCTCTGCGGGCAAGCGGTATGGATCGGAATGTTAGCCCTTTATTTTTACAGCTATGGTTTTTACGGGGTAGGGATGATCTACACCCCTCTGTACCCGTTGTACCTGGCTATTATGAGCCTGTGCGGCTTTGGGTTGGTGCTGGTCAGTCTCAAAATCAGCTTTGTTGAAATTGCCGCTGCGCAATTAAACCGCCTGCCGGGCAAATGGATTGCCGCTTTGTTCCTGGTAAATGTCGCCATTTTGGGCAGCGCATGGTTGATGATGCTCATCCCAGCTGCCATTCAGGGTACCCCTACCACTACCTCTTCAGTATTTGTCATGGATTTGACCTTCGCCTTCCCCTTGCTTACAGTCACCGCCATTGGCCTGCTGCGCAAAAAGGCGTGGGCCGCGGTGATGACCGGCCCATTATTAATCAAAGGCTTCAGCACCACCGCCAACCTGGTCCTGGCAAACGTAATCGCCCCGCAATTAGGCCAGGCCACAGAACCCATGCCCATGCTGCTCACCTATGCCGGATTCTCGATCATCTCAGCGGTATTCTTTGTAATCTACCTGCGCAATTTGGGAATGAAAATAACGGCAACAGCCGGATAAAAATCCCCTTTCACCAGTCGTTAAATATTTTCAAAAAACACCTGTGAGGCCTTGCAGACCTCACAGGTTTGATTTGAGACGAAACGAAACAGAAATTGGATTTACGGCACGACCACCGGGCAGGTTGCCCCAACACAAACGATCCGGCCTTGAATGGTCGGAGCCAAAGGTGTGTTTGTGGTAATGTAATCAGCCAACACCTGGTCGAGGATATTCTGGGTCGTCATCCGTGCCGCCACATTGGGGTAGCCATCCCCGCCATAACCAACAAAGTCATTGGTAGTGAGGGTGTAGGTGGAGGCAGCCGTCAGATCAACCGGTGCGCCAGTGCAGGAACCGTCCATTGCCTGGCGAACTGCGCCTGTTACACGGCTTCCGGCGAGCAGTCCAATATCATAGGTGAAGCACAGCCCGGAAACCTGCGGGAAGCGCCCATCCACTGCCGGCATCCTTGAGACACCGTTCTCCAGGAAGGCCTTCAACTCCGCGCCATTGATCGTCACAGTCACCGCCACATTACCAAACGGCAGCACCGCCAGCACCTGTCCGCGGGTAATCGGATAGGGCGGCGGTGTATAAGCCGCGCAGTAATCGCCAGCAATATCAGTAGTCGGGCAGGTCAGATCCGCCCGCAGCCCGCCGGCATTGGTAAGCGCAAAGTCGGTGTTGTAGGTCTTGCGCATTGCATCAGCGGTCAGATTACCGATCAACGATTCGCAGGTGCGGCCGCCACTCTGTCCGCAGGCATCCGCGCGCGGGATAAAGCGGTTCGATTGGCCAATCACCGTACTGAAGATCGGCGCCAGTTCGGCATTCAGATCATTAATCATCATCTGAATTTCTGCATCAGGGGTTACACCAATGTTCCACGGCTTATGATAGTCCGCAGTGGTGTAGATGACCTGCTTGGTATTGGTATCCACCACCACGCGGATGCGGCTGAAGCGCACCCCCGCATTGACATTTTCGACAATCAGCGTGCCGTTGGGGGCAGTACCAATCGTCTGGTAGTGCGTATGCCCGCCAACCACCGCGGCCACACCATTCAATTGGTCGGCAAAACTCAGCAGCGGATCCGCCGGGCTGGTCAGCGTGCTGGAGGTTGGATCTGCGCCAATATGGCCAACCGCAATAATCGCATTGACTTTACCCTTCGACTGGATCTTCATCACCTGTTCGTTCACCGCGGTAACCGGGTCCGTGATGACAAATGGATCCAGGTAGCCAGGGAAGATCAGGGTAGGCAGTTCGGTCAATGTGTAACCGATGATTCCCAGCTTGAAGCCGTCAAAGTTATGCACAACCGAAGGCATCCACTCGGGCGGAGTCTTGCCTGTCATCGGGTAAACTACATTAGCTGCCAGGTATTTGAAGTCGGAGAGCGGGATTAACTCATAGCGCAGGTATTCTGATCCGCGGTCAAAGTTATGGTTGCCTAAGGTGTCGTAGGTTAATCCCATCATATTCAACGCTTCGATGGTGGGCTTGTCACCAAAGAAGTTGGATATGGGCGGAGTCGCTCCAACGGAATCACCAGCGGTCACTGTGATTGAACCATCTTTGGCTTCTGCGCGGTATACGTCAAACCAGGGCTTCAAGTAGGCTGCGCCGCCAATGGCGAAGCTTGGTCCGATGGTATCTGCTGTTTGAGAAAGCGGGATCAACTGCCCGTGGTAATCACTCAGGGTCAAAATTGTCGCTTCCTTGTACTGCCCTGGAGCCGGGAGCAGATTGTAAAGGATCTTGCCGCGGGCGTTAATCGGCCCGGGGAAGCCCATCAAGAAGGAGATGGTCGGAGCCAGGTCCACCGCGCGGATGCCGTACACCGGGTCCTGTTTGCGGATGCCGGGACCAGCCGCCACAAAGGTGGCATGCATGTTGACGCCGTTTTCCAGGTCCACGGTTTCTGGCAGATACCCATGCTGGCCAAAGAATTGTGAGAAGGCAATCGTCTGGCCAGCCGTGGCTGCGTCAAACTGGTACGGCGGCTTGAGCACCACCACCACATCACCGGATCGGTTGGGATGGAGTGAATCGGAGCCGTCCACATCCCGCAGTTCTTCCTTCTTCAAAATCTTGAGCACTACCTGAGCATCCGGATTGGCCGGATCCGTCAGGTTCATAAAAGCATCCATGATCTGGGTGCGCACTGCTTCATATTGGCCTGCCGGAACAACCGCGCTGTTGATATAGATTTGAGCTGTTCCGCCCGCAACACAGGCTTTGGCCTTGGCGCTGCCAGCCGCGCCGCCATAGCGGCAGTTGGAAGTCGTCTCAGCACCCATCAAACCGGCATCAAAGAGCACTTTGCCCGCATTGACAGCCAGCCACTGCACCCCAAAACCGTGATCTGATGCAGCAAAGACGGTTGCCTCGCCCATCAATTCGCGGCCAAAGGCCAGGGTCTCATCCGCTTCCATGTAGGCTTCTTTAATATAGCCTTCATAGACCGGAGCCGCCAGCGGGTCATAATACGTATTCGGTACGCCGTACACCTCGGCAGGACCGGTCAACGCCAGGAACTGGTGTTGGAATTCATCCGTAGTCGGGTTACCCAACAGCAGCAAATCCGGATCCACTTCCAATACATTGAAGATGTAATCCAGGTATGCGTAGGCGGATTCTTTCCACATCAGACCCTGCTCGGCATAGGTATCCGAATCAATGATTCCGCCTTCCAACGGGGCATAATCTCCCGCGGTGGAAGAGGGGAAGTTGGCATTCAGATATTCTTCAAAGGCCAAAGACTCGGCACAGCCAACCACACCCGGAGCGCATAAGGCATTGAAGGATGCGTTGGTGCGGGTAACCGAGGTGAAATACAGGCGGAACATCGAGAGGTCGGGTTCCAATTCCATCAATTTGACATAGAAGCCGCCGGTCTTTCCAGCCGGGCTGGCCAATACCACTTTGATGTTCGCCCATTCATCCACCACCAGGTCGGCCACAAACTTTGCCCCGTCTTTTGCATCGGCATTCGGCACAACCAGCACATGATCATAGGTGACCGTCGCATCATCCGTTGCGTCATAGATATAGAGATCATAGACATCATTGGTAATTGATGTACCATAACCACCCAGGTCAAAGTTGGTTTCCATCGCCGGGCTGTAAGACATCGGCACATTGGTCCAGCCCATTGCAGCAGCCAGGGTATTCTTCTGGTACTGCACGCCAAAAGCATTGGCTCCGGCTGGCTGTCCGGGCATATCGTAATTCAAGACGATACCGCGATTGGAATAGAAAGTGCGGTAATCCACCACCGGGCCGCGTAAGGCCGGGCTGAAATTGCGCGCACCAGCCCATTCCACCGCCACTACCGTCTTTCCGGCACGCTCGGCAGCATTGGCCAGCGTATCGGCCTGAACCACGCCGTCGCTAAATGCCGCTGTCCGATTGCTAAACGTATCTCCCTGGCGGAAGAAGGTATTGTTGGTCGAGCCGTGTTCGCTTGGGTAGGTTCCAGTAGCCAGGGTATACCAACCGACCCCCGTATTGGGCGGGAAGGCCTGCACCAGGCCGTTTTCGCCTTTGACGCCTTCCATAACCAGCTCTTTATAGGTTGGCATCAAACCCGCAGCGACATATTTTTCCATCTTATCCGGC
>JAJUJY010000185.1 GCA_029265085.1 Chloroflexota bacterium | reverse complement strand
GTGGATATTGCTGTTCACGGCCGAATGGTGGAGATCCGTTTCTTTAATGAGATTGCTACTTTCTTAAATGAACTCTCGCCAGGGATTGATTTATATATCAATGGTTTTGGACAGAAAATTGACCAACAGATAAATCCACAACTCTCTGCCGCTCGGAAAGTTGAGGCGGTGACTATGATGGACATTGAATCCCTGCCATCCATGCTTTGGGATTATGTTCACTTCCCCATTCATGCGCAGTACCTTAACAAGCGCAGCCAAACTAAACCACTAACCATGATGAGTGGAAAATTTCACCGTTTATGGGGTGACTTTGGTTCACTTAAGAACAAAGAAGCTATGGAATATGAGTCATATCGTGCTTTAGCTTATGGCTGCGGGGTTTGCCTCGGCGATCAACTGCTGCCGGAAGGACGGCTAGAACCATCGGTTTACCGCCAAATTGGGGAAATATTTTCTGCCATTGCTGCCCGGGAGCCATGGTGCCGAGGTATGCAAAAAGCTGCCCAGATTGGTGTATTTCTGGACAACCGTGAGCCGGGTGGCCCGGGTTTGGCTGTAGAGGGTGCGTACCGTATGCTGACAGAAATGCACCAGCAATTTGATTTTATCGATTTTACCGATGAACTTGGCGTTTATGACGTGCTGATTCTCCCAGACCGGGTGAGGTTGACCGAGGAGTTGTCGACTCGCCTGCAAAACTACCTGGATGATGGTGGTGCATTGATCCTTACTCACCAATCCGGTTTAAAGATGGATCGAAACGAATTTGCACTACATGATTTTGGAATTGAATACGTCCAGGAGGCGGAATTTTCTCCAAGATATTTCCATATTGAAGAAGGCAAGCTGGAAACGATCGCCCCGCTGGATTATGTCATGTACGAGCGCGGCAGCGATGTTAAGGCGGGTAAAAATACAGAAATTCTATGCTACATTACTAAACCTTGGTTCAATCGAACCCCGGACCGCTTTTGCTCTCATTTGCACACACCACCTGCACGTGTGACCGATTTACCAGCGATCACTCGTTTGGGAAATGTAATCTATATCGCCCAGCCGCTGTTTACCGATTATACGAAAACTGGCAATCGGGTGTTTCGCTCCTTGCTTGAATATGCTATCCGTCAGTTATTGCCGAAACCATTGGTTGTTACTGATCTCCCGGTTACCGCGGAATGTATGCTGTGGAAAAAAGACAATTCGTTGATCTTGCATGTAGTCAGCTATATAGTCCAAAAGAAATGCCGTGAAATGGAAATTGTTGAAGAAAGATTTCCACTTTTTCAAAAACAATTCCGGGTCCGTACGGATCAAAAACCAAAGATTGTTCGTTATGTGCCCCAAAACCAAGATTTGCCATTTAATTACCAGGATGGGTATGTCATCTTTGAAGGTAATATCGATGGATACCAAATCTTTGAGATTTCATATTAGGTTCCTGTATGAAGCCAAAAAGATTATTGGCCAGTAAGTTGCTTCAACGATGGATGCTGAAATCCATCAGCTTGCCTGTTCCAGTGGGAAAATTCCCGGTTGGCACCCGCGAAACCTACCTGGCTCGGGACGAATCAACCCTTGAAGATGGCCCGATCCGGAAGATTGGGTTAAAGATCTGGTATCCCGCAGAATTTACATCTCTGCCAGTTGAGACGTACTTTTCTGACCTGGAAATGACCCGCATGCATTCCGGAGATGGTCCAGATATCTATGCTTATTTAGCAAAACTCAAAACACATTCGCAACCTAATGCTCCTTTTGCTGTCACCGCTAAAAATTGTCCAGTTGTCATTTATTCACATGGACATTCCCTGACCAACCGAACCAATTACCTGGTTTGCGAATCATTGGCTTCGCTAGGATACGTTGTCATAGCCGTTGGTCATACTGGTGAAGGATTTTGTACAGTTGTAGATGGCGAAAAGTTCCCGATGAACCCGGCTATCATGCGCCATTTTCGTGAAGAAATGGACGAATTCATTAAGAAACACAAAGGAATGAGTATTAAAAAGAATCCGGGCGAATATATTCGGTTGATGATTATTGAGAATAAATATTCTTCGGAAAGAACGAAGGTATGGACGCGGGATTTGCAGCAGGTGGCAGATTGGATTCAATCCAGAGAAGATCCTTTTCTTCACGGTCATCTAAACACGAACCACTTCGGGGCATTTGGCCACTCTTTTGGCGGAGCAGTTGCACTGCGGGTGATGTTGGATGATCAACGTTTTGCATGTGGTGTCAATATGGACGGCGGGCAATTTGGCGGGGACTTCCTGGACCGCAAGGTTAACTTACCCATGATGGTGCTTTCATCCCAAAAGCGAGGTCTGCAAACTGGGTTTCATCCAGATCAAAAAGGGATCCATTGGGTTGAAATTCCTTCAGCAAAACACCTAAATTTTTCGGATGGCTCTATTGTTTATGGTTCTTTCCCCAAGTGGCTGGGGGCAAATGGCCGGATTCAAGGGCACCGGATGATTGAATTGATGACGACTGTATTATTCACCTTTTTCAATCGTTATCTCGTAAACTTAATCAATGTGGATGTGCGTCAAGTGGTTGTGAAATTTCCAGAAATTAACTACGAGTACGAAGAACCGGAGGAAAAGGTATGAAATACACCATGGAAGATATCGCCAGAATGGCCGGTGTATCACGGGGTACGGTTAACCGTGCAATTTATGGTAAAACCGGGATTAATGAAGAAACCAGGAAAAAAATTCTTGATTTGATTGCCGAGGTCGGTTATTTTCCTGATCGGGCTGCACAAAGCCTGGTCAAGGGGCGCAGCAATGCAGTTGGTCTCGTTCTCCATAATATGAGCAATGAGTTCAATATCATGATGTACGATTACGTTCAAAAATTATGCATTGAACGAAATTATTATCTGCATTTCACATCATCTAATTCCAATCCCTTACTAGAAGCTCAGAACATTCAACGGCTGATTGAATACAATGTCGATGGCATCATAATTTTTCCGATAGACCGCCGCGGTGAAATGCTGCGTTTGGCAATGTCTAAAGGAATTGCAGTTGTCCAAATTTTAAACTTGCTGCCTGATATTGCCGCTCATTCGATCACTGTCAATGAGTATGGTCTGGTCAAGCAGGCCACTCAACGCCTGCTGGATCTTGGACACCGCCGTGTTGTCTTTGTGGAGGCGATGTTCGGAGAATATCTTTCAAATCTTAAGGCAGGTAGTGGAAGGTATAACCGATATGTTTATGAAGAACGGATTCGGGGATACCTTGATGCGATGAATGAAGCAGGTATTGCGACCGTTCGCTCAGATATTCCAATTTTTTATGAAGACAGGCATACCCAAGATGGGGCGAAGGGTTTTACCCAAGATCTTGTTAAGAAATACGACCCCACTGCATTAATGTGCTACGACGATTTTACCGCGATCTGGATGATGACCGGTTTGAAGAAATTAAAAATTCGAGTGCCGGAAGATATCAGTATCATCGGTTTTGACAATATTAATACACTGAAATTTATTGAACCTGCACTGTCAACAATCCGCGTGGATTACAGCGAAATTGCTCGTCGTGCAGGACAAATCCTTTTTGAAGAAATTGATCACCCCGGAAATTTGCAGCAAATTGAGTTGGACGGGGAATATATCGAGCAGGCTTCAGTGGTTCCATTACCGAAGGCCTAACCTATCTGGAGAAAGAAATGGGACAGTATCTTGTTCTGCAGGCGATGCAAATTCTGAGCCGAAAAGTCATTCCCGCCCCTGGAATGGCGATTGGGATCATACGTCAGGGAAAGATTGATTTTGCCCGAGGATTTGGGTTGGCGGATATCGAAAAAGGAGAAAAAGTCACCCCTCAGACTATTTTCGATCTGGCAAGCTGCACGAAAACTTTCACCGCATTGTTAGCAGCTATCGCTGTTCAGGAAGGCCGCCTGGATTGGGATAAACCAGTCAAAGACTATTGGCCTGAATTTGAACTTTCTGATCCGTATATTACGTATCATCTCACTGCACGCGATATGGCCTGCCATCGCAGCGGGTTGGGAAACCACGACCTGGCTTTTTTTAATGCTGATTTTGATCGCACTGAATTCATTCGCAGGCTTAAGTATTTAAAATTCAACTACACCCTGCGAGAGCGGGCAGAATATCAAAATCAAATGATCGTTGCGCTTGGTGTTTTGCTGGAAAAAATCTACCAGTGCTCCTGGGAAGCGTTGATTCGGGAGAAGATCGCTGGTCCATTGGGAATTAAGGCATCCTTCCGTGGTGAAGTGGTGCCAGCACCGTATAGTAAAGGATATGTCATTGAAAAGGGTAAGCCGGTTAACACAGCTTACCAGTCTTGTTCGGCAGATAATCCTTGCGGAGGGATCAAACTTTCCCTGGACGATTGTCTGAAATACCTGCTTTCTCTGCTCGATGGGAAATTCTCCCATCTTACTGGGGAACTCTTCAAACCTCACATGTACATGGGTGATTCTACATTGATGCCAGGAGAAAGCATGTACAGCTACGCGCCTGGATGGATGGTTGTCAGTTACCGGGGTAAGAAAATTGTCCGGCATGCCGGGATTATTGATGGATTTGCATCTTCTCTGACTTTGATTCCATCCACCAAATCTGGTGTGGTGATCTTGACTAACGGAATGGTTCCAGCTCTCACCAGCATGATGCAGCGGGTGGCGGTGGATTCTTTGACAGGATCGCAGTTTTGTAATTATCCCAAATTATTCCAGAATCATTTTGCCCGCCTGGAGGCACAGGCTAAGCAAAAAGAATCCAGCGAAATCCATCAAACCAAATGTCCCCTTCAATGTGAGGAAATGACCGGGGAATATACCGACCCTGGGTATGGAACTGCGAACGTGGTCCTCGAGGAAGGCAAGTTGCGGTTTATCCATCCTGGTGGAAAGGTATATCTGGAGCATGTGACCGGAATGATTTTTAAAGGTAAGGTGCCTGTTTCCAATATGCCGGTTTGGGTTGAGTTCAGTCTCAATATCTTAGGAAAAGTAGATCAATTGAACCTTTATGTAATTAACCCGGCGCAGTTAGCCTGTGTGATGGTGAAACGAGGATAAAACATGGATAAAGCCTTTCTTGAAGAACAATTGCAGGATTATCTTGCTTACTTTAACATCCGTGGAATTCAAGTGGCTGTGGTGGACCATGGTGAAACCTATACTCTATCTGCAGGCGTTCGCAACCAGACAGGTGATCCAGTGGAGGTTAATACCATTTATCCCATTGGGTCAACGACTAAGGCTTTCACTGCTGCCGCTGCCGGTATTTGTGTAGATCGGGGTTTGATGAATTGGGATGATCCGGTTCGGAAATACCTACCCTGGTTTTCGATGATGGATGAATACGCAGGGAATCATCTGACTATTCGAGACGCGCTGTTGAACCGCAGCGGGATGCCGCGCCATGAATTTTCCTGGATGGGTTCACCTTTTTCAAGGGTCGAGATTCTTCAACGCTACCGGTTTTTGCCCCCTCGCTATGAGTTCCGTGCTGAGTTCCGCTATACCAATCAGATGTATCTTTTGGTAGGCGAAGTGATTGCAGCGATTACCGGAATCCCATTTCCCCAATTTCTGGCGCAAGAAATTTTTACACCGCTGGAAATGAACCGGACTACCTGTTCGGTGAACGAGCTTGGTGGATTGGGTAATTTTGCCACGCCCTATATCAGCACCCCAAACGGAGCAATAGATCTTCCCTGCCTCAATATCGATAATATTGGCGGAGCGGGATGTATTAATTCCACATCGAGTAATTTGGTGAATTGGTTAAAGATGCTCCTATCAGGCGGGTCCTTTAAGGGGAATCAAATTATCTCGGAACGATCCTTACGAGAAATTACTTCGCCGCAGATCATCGCAGTCTCGCAATTCCTCAACACTCCCGATTTTACTTACCGCAGTTATGGGATGGGATGGTACGTGGAACGCTACCGCGGGGTGAAATTGGTTCGTCATACCGGCGGAATCAACGGCTTTTTCTCGCAGGCGGCCATTGCACCTGAAAAGGATTTGGGGATTTTTGTAATGGTGAATACCGCTGGTGAAGATGTTTGTACTCCTTTGCTATTTAGTATTCTTGATCATGGCGTTGGCTGGGAAAATCGCGATTGGCTTGGTTATCACCGCTCAATTCAGTCAGCGTTTTCTCAAGGGTTGGCTGCCCGGTCGCAGAGATTGTTGTCCAGTAAAAATTCTGATCTGAAACCCTTTCAACCTTTGGAAGAATTGGTGGGGGCATATGAAAATAAGGGCTATGGTGAGTTACAAATCAAATTAATTGATCAGGCTTTGCTGCTTCACTTTAATATCTATGATATTCCTCTGATTCATTTGAATTTCAATACCTTTTATTTCGATTACCAGGGGATGGCAGTCCCAGTCCGGTTCGTTTCTGATTTTTCTGGCCAGATCACCCGGGTTGAAATCAATATGGAACATGAGATGGATGAACCGATCAGCTTTTCCCGGGTGAAGAAATGAGCCTGTTTGATGTAATTTTGCGCGGTGGTTCTATCCTGGATGGAAGCGGCTTGCCGCCTTTTCCAGCAGATCTTGCCATCCAGGGCGAGCAGATTGCAGCGATTGGGAATCTGGAAAATATTCAGGCGAAAACATGTCTCGATGCTGCTGGTTTGATCATCTGCCCGGGCTTTATTGATACACACAGCCATACCGATTTAACCCTTTTTGATGAGCCTTCCTGTTGGAACAAGCTGCAGCAGGGAATTACCACAGAAATTGCCGGTATGTGCGGCCTCTCGCTTGCTCCAATTCCGCAGGGAAAAGCGCTTCAAGTAGCTGAGACAATGCCTTTTCTCTCTGCTGAGGCAATTGGCAGACTCGCACAGTTTCCAACTTTTGCATCCTGCTTAACTTCATATGACCGGACTTGCCCCGGAGATAACCTGGCATTTTTTGTGGGACATGGAACACTTAGGGCAGCCGTGATGGGTTCTTCTGCCTCCGAAGCCACAGCCAGCGAACTCTCAGCAATGTGCAGTCTACTTAAGGAAGCCATGCAGGCAGGTGCACTGGGAATTTCGTATGGGTTAATCTATCCCCCCGGTGTGTATGCTCAAAAGGATGAACTGGTTACATTGGCAAAAGAGGCTGCACGCTGGCAGGGAGGTATCACTGTTCACTTGCGAAGTGAAGGAAATAGGTTGATTGAATCGGTAGAGGAAATGATCGAAGTTGCGCAACAATCTGGCGCATACTTGCTGCTATCACATCATAAAGCTGCTGGAAAGAGGAACTGGGGCAAAATACACCAGACTCTCGAACTGGTAAAACAAGCGCAGAATCAAGGCATTGAGATATATCTCGATGCGTATCCATATACATCCAGTTCAACCACCCTAAAGACCCTCATCCCGCCGCGTTTTCACGTAGAAGGCGCAAAAGGATTGATTAAATTACTTGCCACATCTTCCGGCCGAATGCGCATTCGGGAAGAGATGCTGCATCCGAGCGATGAAACGGAAACCCAGTTTGCCAATGCCGGTTTCGACGGAACCATGATTGTCGATTCGCCAAACCACCCTGAATCGATGGGAAAGTCACTTGCTCAAATTGCGCAGACCACTGATCGTGATCCATTTGAGGTGCTGTTTGATATTTTAAAGGATGATGAATTGGCCACCATGGCCGCGTATGCCATGATGTGCGAAGATGATATGAATACCC
>JAJUJY010000258.1 GCA_029265085.1 Chloroflexota bacterium | reverse complement strand
CCTGAATGATCAGCCATAATCAAGTTTCGGTTTGGTAAGGAGGGATCCACATGAGCACACGAATTCTGGTTGTTGATGACGAACAATTGTATCGCCACCTGCTGCGAGTAAATTTAGAAGCAGAAGGCTATGAGGTCGTCGCGGCCAAAGATGGCGAAGAAGCGTTGGAACAGGTCACCGCAAAGCAGCCAGATCTGGTTGTGCTAGATGTGATGATGCCCCGGTTGGATGGCTTCACAACCTGTGAGCGAATCCGCCAGTTCTCCGATGTGCCAATTATCATGCTCACAGCCCGTGGAGATGAGCAAGATCGAGTTCGAGGGCTAAATGTGGGCGCGGATGACTACGTGATGAAACCTTTTTCCGCAACAGAGCTGATCGCGCGGGTACGGGCTGTTTTGAGACGTGCAAAAACATCCGACCAGGTAATCCAAAAAAGATTTTTTAGTCACAAGAATTTAAAAATCGACTTTGCCCGCGCTGAAGTATGGAAAGATGATAAGCCGGTTTATCTTTCTGCAACTGAGTACCGCCTGTTGATCCAATTTGCCCAACATTCAGGCCGGATCCTTACCGCGGAAGACTTATTAAGTGCAGTTTGGGGCGAATCTTATCGTGACGACAAAGAAATATTATGGGTCAGCATCGCTCGCTTACGCCAAAAATTAGAAGATGACCCGCACATGCCTCAACATATCGTAACCCGATCAGGACTTGGATATTTAATGCCCGCAGATGACGATTCTGTTTAATGGAGAAAGGCCAGGACAACCTTAATGTATACCCAATTTGAAGAAAAAGGCAAAATATTCACCCAAGTAGTTAGCAAAAAGGCCATTCCGGTGATCATTCAAACCATTACCAATCAGATTCACGGGACCATGCATATCCGTCCTGAAGAGCGGATTAAAGACGAACTAGACCAATCCCCCGCATTTATCGCCCTTACAGAAGTTGAGGTTATGGATGCTTCCGGGGCAACCTGTTTATACCAATCAAAATTTTTAGCCATTCAAGTCAATCAAATCGTCTGGGTCTTACCAGAAGAAGAATTGGTTCAGGGGGAAAATGAATAACCCGGCTTCTACTTTACAGCGCGCACAAGAGCTGCAAAAATTAAAAAGACACTTAATCAATTTGATTTCAAGAGAGCTTGAGGCAAATCCACAACCTGGTAGAGATCGCGGCCAGGTTGTTTCAGAAACGCTGCAGCGAGCATATGCCAGCCTGAATCTTTCACTGCCAACTACACTCCGCGATCAAATGTTTCATGAAATCATTGACGAAATTCTAGGGTATGGGCCTTTACAGGCTTTATTAGATGACCCAGATATCAGCGAAGTGATGGTTAATGGACCACAAAAAGTTTACATTGAACGAAAAGGAAAACTGGTCAAGACCAATATCACCTTCGAAGATGACGCACAAGTATTGCGCGTGATTGAAAAAATTATTCTCCCATTAGGAAGGCGCATTGACAGCGACAGCCCCACTGTAGATGCCCGCCTGCCAGATGGCTCGCGCGTAAACGCGGTGATCCCCCCAATCGCGATTGATGGGCCCACAATTACCATTCGGAAATTCCAAAAAGGCAAGCTGTCTGTTCAGCAATTAATTGAATTTGGATCCATGACCCAAACAATGGCTGATTTTGTCCGCGCCTGTGTCATTTCCAAACTCAACATTATCATTTCCGGGGGTACTGGGTCTGGTAAAACCACTTTACTCAATGTCCTTTCCGGATTTATTCCGGAAGATGAACGAATTGTCACAATTGAAGATGCGGCAGAACTGCGCTTGCAGCAGGACCATGTTGTCCGCATGGAGACCAAGCCAGCCAATATTGAGGGGAAAAATGCAGTCGGTATTCGCGACCTTGTGCGCAACTCCCTGCGTATGCGTCCTGACCGGATCATTGTTGGCGAAGTACGCGGCGGCGAATCCCTGGATATGCTGCAGGCTATGAATACCGGTCATGACGGCTCGCTGACCACTTTGCATGCAAACAGCCCGCGTGATGCTATCTCTCGCCTGGAAACAATGTGCTTGATGGCAGGGATGGATTTACCTGTTAAAGTGATTCGCGAACAAATCGCCTCAGCTATTGATCTGATTGTCCAGCAAACACGTCTGAAAGACGGCAGCCGGAAGGTTACCTCCATTACAGAGATCGCCGGGATGGAGGGTGATACGGTTGTCATGACGGACATCTTTAAATTTGAACAGACTGGCATTTCAGCCGATGGAAAAGTCATTGGAGAATTAAAACCCACTGGAATTCGCCCCCTTTTCTACCCGCGCCTGGAAGCGGCTGGATTTAAACTGGGGCCGGAAGTCTTTGGGGCGAATCTTTCTGCGATGTTATCCAATCCGCGCGATCGCCGGCGGTAATTACAACCGGATAAAAGCAGGTCAAATTTCTGTCTAATGCTATAATAAGAAAATCAGCCCGGGGAAAAGCAGTTTTTACCTACAAAATAATGCCAGCAGATTGATTAAAGATCGATTCCCGGAAGAAAGGGCAAGGTTGACGTGAGCACCTATCAACAAATTACCCGCATACGTACCAGGAAATTAGGCCTGTTAATATACGATGTTCGAATCTCAAAGGGCAAAGGGATTGAAGCCTGCGCCAAAGCAATGGGAATTTCTCCGGAAGAATATGTAACGATTGAGTCCGGGCAAAAAGCACCTTCCCTGCCGCAGTTAGAATCCTTAGCCTTTTATTTAGATGTACCCCTGGAACATTTTTGGAGCAGCCAATCGCTGGCAGAGCAAAAAGAGAGCGATCCCACAGCTCAGGCACAGCAGCTTATTTTGCTTCGTCAAAGGATTATTGGTGCACGCCTTCGAATGGCGCGAATGCAGCTAAACCTTTCCTTAACCGAAGTTTCCAAAAAAACCTCCATTCCTGAGGAAAACCTAAAGAAATATGAATTGGGAGAACTGGCTGTCCCTATTCCGGACCTGGAAATTTTAGCCGGCGCGTTAGAAATCCGCATAGAAGACCTCTTCGACCAAAAAGGCCCCATTGGCGAATGGCGTGCTCGTCAGGAAGCCATTCAAAAGTTTGTCGAGTTGCCGGATGATTTAAAGAATTTTGTTTGCAAACCAGTTAACCGGCCATATTTGACCCTTGCAATGCGCTTGAGTGACCTTTCGGCTGAAAAATTACGCATTGTCGCAGAAAGCTTGCTGGAGATCACCTACTAATGAATACACCACCAACACCCACAAGCGATTTAATCAAAAAAGCCCAGATTGCCTATGAAGGTGAAGAATATCGCGAAGCCGCCCAAATTTTTGAAGAGGCAGCCAGACAATTCTCCGCCCAAGAAGATAATTTGAATGCTGCTGAAATGCTGAACAATCAGAGTGTCTCACTGCTCAAAGCGGGGGATGCAACTGGAGCCTACCATGCCGCACTTGGGACAGATGCGACCTTCGCCAATGCTGGCGATGTTAAACGCCAGGCAATGTCCTTAGGAAACCAGGCTGCGGCTCTGGATGAGCTCAAAAAAATTGATGAAGCGTTTGCACTATACCAGCAATCTGCTGATCTCTTCAAACAAATTGGCGAAGGGGAATTGCGCGCCTACGTGCTCCAACGCATGTCCGCATTGCAAATGCGTTCTGGCAAACGGTTAGACGCGCTGGTAACCATGCAGATCGCACTGGATGCAAAACCGCGGTTAAGCCTCAAAGATCGAATTCTTAAAGGTCTCATGAAAACCGCCGCTGGTTTAATGGGATACAAGGCAGAATAAATTATTTTTCGGGGATATTTGACGGTTCTGTAATGACCCACCCTGAATTAATTCGCCCGGCCAGTAAAGCGGATCAGACCGCGCTGGCCGAATTGATTTCTACAGAACGCTATCTGCACCGCCATTTAGACTGGTGCACCGCATTAGATTGGTTAGGCAGCAAGCCCTTCTGGGTTGTGGAAGAAAAAAATCGCATCACAGCAGCAATGGCCTGCCCTGCTGATCCGCCTGAAATTGCCTGGGTGCGTCTTTTTGTGGGAAAACACCCCAGTCAATTACCAGATCAATGGAAAATACTCTTAGAAAAGTGCATTGAAGAACTGCATCCACCCGTGCAAATCCTGGCATGTTTAGTTTTACGAAGCTGGATGACCAACCTGCTGGAAAAGTCGGGGTTTAAACATCACCAGGATATTGTTGTTTTATCCCGAGAAGTGATGGAACCTTTACCTCAAGAAAATATCCCCTCGGAAATATTCATCCGGCCAATGGAACAGGATGATCTTCCCCAGGTTGCTGAAGTAGATCAACTCGCTTTTGAACCCATCTGGCGGAATTCACTTGAAGGAATCCGATATTCATATCATGCCACAGGCTATATGAGTGTTGCGGAAATCGAT